>DATKIS010000953.1:0-2090 GCA_035543975.1 Pyrinomonadaceae bacterium | reverse complement strand
GATCCGCTGTTCAGCATAACCCCGCAGATCGATAAGCGCATCACGCCTGTGCAAAACATTTTCGTCGGCGGCGGTACGGCTGGTCAGGTTTCTAACACGACTCTTTCGTTTGATCCGACTCTCAACAAATCTTTCTCGACTGGTGGCGGTAACTATCAGCTTAGTTTTAGCAACTCCAGAACCAAAACGAGTGCCGGTAACAGCACGCTGAATCCCTACTTTTCGTCCAATCTTTCTTTGTCGTTCACCCAGCCGTTGTGGCGCAATCGCTCGATCGACAACAACCGCCGGCAGATTCGCATTCAGAAAAAACGGTTGGAACAGTCGGACGCCGATTTTCGCCTGCGGACAATCGATGTGATCTCACGCGTTCAGCAAGCCTACTGGGAATTGGTTTTTGCCTTGCGCGACCAGCAAAACCAACTCGCTAATCTCAATTTGTCACGCGAGAATTTGCGTCGGGTCGAAGCTCAAATTACAGTGGGAACCCAGGCACCGCTCGCCCGCGCGGAAGTGCAGACGGAACTCGCGAACCGTGAATCAGCGCTGCTGGTATCCGTCCAAAACGTTTCCATAGCTGAAAATAATCTGAAGCAGTTGATGTTCAAAGATCCGACATTCCCCGAGTGGTCAGCTCAGATTACTCCTACAGACACTCCGAAGTTTGATGCAACGCCGGTGAACCTCAACGACGCCTTGAAAGAAGCCCGTGAGAATCGGCCGGAGCTCCGCCGCCTTCGTTTGCAGAATGATATTAACCAGCTGGACGTTAAGTTTTTCAAAAACCAGACCAAGCCTCAAGTTGATATCGTTTCGACTGTAGCGACAACTGGGTTGGCCGGAACTGCCGCCACTTCTTCTATCGCCCCAGGGACGTTGTTACCCATCATCTCCGGCGATCCATTGCTGGATGCCGATGCTTTCCTCCTGGCCCAAATCCGCGACATTCAAACTCGCTCCAGCTTTCCGCTGGCCACTTCTCCGGTGGCCGCCACACCAAGTTTGGCGCCTTCGGCACTGGTCGGTGGTTACGGACAAACGCTGAAGAATCTCTTCAACCTAAACACTTATAACGTGATCGTCGGCGTCTCAATCCAGATTCCTTTGAAGAATCGGACCGCTGAGGCAAACCTGGCCGGCGCCCGGATTCAGGCCGAACAACTGCTGGCCACGACCCGCTCACAGGATCAGATTATCGAGGTTGACGTGCGAAACGCGGCGCAGTCGGTGGAAACATCACGTCGCCGTGTATTGGCGGCCCGGGAAGCTCGAGCCAATGCCGAGTTGCAACTTGAAGGCGAACAGCGGCTGTATCAGGTGGGCCGCTCAACTACTTTCATTCTCTTCCAGCGCGAGAATGCCCTAACCAACGCACGCGGTGCTGAGCTACGAGCTGAGACTGACTACAACAAGGCGCTCTCGGATCTCCAACGCGCCACCTCAACGACGCTCCGGGCCAACAACATAGTGGTCGATACTCCTACTCCGTAAGGGCCGGGCCTTTTCGCTAGATTGTCGGGGCGGCACTTTGTGGCCGCCCCCTTTTTTGCGCTGCCTTAACCTAATACTCATGATCCCGCTCCAACGAAGGGACGCGGCCACGGAGTGCCGCCCTACAAACTTTGAGCAACGCCTTCGATGCGTAGTCTCCTAATTTCCGATCTCTCTGGGCACCCTCTGCTTCCGCCGTTTTCCGTCACCGAGACACGTAGAAGACAGAGCATGCACAGAGAAAAACTCAAGACAACGCGCTCCTCTTTCTATGTCTGCGCACCGCAACTCGAATGAAATAATATACAATGCCTGCCGATGCATCTTTCCTTATCAGCGGTCTTGCTTGATGTGAACCTGATCCCGCTTCCCTTTATTTACATCGCCGCCGGTGTCTGCGGAGCAATTATCGGCAGCTTCCTCAACGTGGTTATCCATCGTCTGCCCCGTGAAGAGTCGATTGTTCTACCGAGTTCTCGCTGTCCTTCCTGTGGAACCGCCATTGCGTTTTATGACAATGTTCCCATCCTGAGTTACCTGCTGATCGGCGGCCGTTGCAGATCATGCAAGACACACATCTCCGCTCGCTACCCGGCGGT
>DATKIS010000952.1:0-3967 GCA_035543975.1 Pyrinomonadaceae bacterium | reverse complement strand
ATCAACCTTGCGCTCTCGCATCAAAAACCCCGAATGTCGCAGTCTCAAAACGCCGTTGCTCTTAGGCTGCCGGACTTGGCCTTCAGTTGATGCCAGGTGTGGGGCCACAAATGCTTTCTTGAGAAATCCGGCCCGCTTACCCTGAAGCATGTGATCTCTGAGGCGCGCCGTGGGAAACACGTAACTGCCGGCGCGCGTGAGAATCTGGTTCAAGATCTGTTCGGAACGATAGCGAGTTGCCGGACCAACCGTAAACCGGTAGGGCTCGGGATACAGATGGTAAGGCCAGGGGTCACTAAAATAAGCGCACCATGGCAGGTCACGTAGTTGGCGAGTAACCTCGAGTCCTGCCAAATGGCTAATCGGATGGTTGAGCCGCGTGTGCAGTACGTCAAAAGTCTCCCCGGATTTCCAGACTTCCACTATGGTCCGGCTAACGTTCAGGGCCCATGCCCACTCCTGAACCTGACAGCCATAAACAAGATTGGGTACCGCGCCGAGCTTGTCCCAAACCAAACCGCGGCTGGTCCTTTTAGCTAAGCCCGACCACCAACGCGGAACCAACTCCACCTCAGGCCCCACGCGATGAATGGAGACGCCTGCCAGGGGCCCCGTAGTGTTAAGGACCGGCGAACCCTGTAGTGGATTATCCAGTGAAGTAAAAACAGTAACCGCGTGCCCCTGGTCTACGAGCGCCCTGGCAAGGTTCGCGGTGGCGAGGCCTTCAGCAGTCGTGTTGTAGAAATGGAACGAGAGAATCCCAACCTTCAATGAGGTCAATTACGTCCCTTCAAAAATCTCGGTCACCCGATTGGCAAACCCGGGAAATGAAAACGCGCGGGCGCGTTCAACTGCTCGCCGCGACATCTCGCCCAGCCGCGCTTGATCGTGGATCAGTTTCCAGGTTTCGTCTTTGCACTCGTCAAAAGTGTTCCAGAGAATTCCGCTCTCTGACGCGCCTAGTATTTCAGGTTGCCCGCCTCGGTTTATTACGACCGGGACCGCGCCTGCGCTCATCGCTTCGGCTGTGGCAATTCCAAAATGCTCCATACACTCTGGCTCCGCTTCGGGATCACACTGGGCGCCGGCTGAATGCCAGAAGATGGAAGACTGACCGTACAACTGCTCGAGGTCGCTGCGCGAGATATCAAGATGCAGGACCACTGGCAAGCCCTCAGCCATCGCCCGCACGCGCTCGCAATATTCCTCATCCTGCACCGTGCCGGCCAGATGGAACTGCCAACCAACCAAACCTGCATCAACCAACTCGCGGAACATCTGGACCATCTCCAGCTGATTCTTTGAACGTCTGCCGGCCACAAACCGGCCGACCGCCAGAATCCACGGCTCTTTCGTTAAGGGAGCAACCTGGAAAACGGCGGGATGCAAGACTTCGGCTTTTCTTCCCCAACGTCGGTGAATCCATTCGGAAGTGAATGAAGAGTTGGCGATGACCTTATGAAAGATCCGCAGACGGCCCTTCTCGCTCAGGCGCGCCGTTTTCTGCAGCGGAAACTCACAAACCAGCACACTCTTGGCGCCATGCTTCAGCCGCGAGATTTGAGTGGATTGAGTCACCACGAGATCGTACTTGGTCTTCGATAAGACTCCCTTGATCTCGCCCACCAACGAAAGCCGGGTTTGGTCATCGATCTGGCGCGTTTGTATCCCGGCAAATGAGGGTGGCAGCAACCGCTCTAACTCAGCGTTATCGATTTGGGTCGGAAAGAAAAGTTCGACCTCATTCTTTTGCGCCAGCGCCGCCGCTAGTGAAGCGATGTATAAGACTCCCCCTCCCTGCCGCGCGCTTGAGACGTTTGAGTAGACGGCAATTTTCATAAGGAAAACTAGGGGCGTCGACGGAGTGCCGCCCCTACAATCTTTAGACCGCAATCAAGGGTAATGACATAGTTAACTCACCCAGCTTGGCGAAACGTATCAAAGCGCGCGGAGCGCGTGACAGCATAAAGCCCTGGGCGTGAGCCCCGGGGAACAGGGCACAAGAATTACCAAGCCCGCGGGGCGGGCGACAGGTCTGTTGATTCCCATTGGCCGAGCATATTTCACGATCGTATCCCGAGATTGAACATAGGAAGGACTCGCGAACGGCTGTCGCCCGCTCCGCGGGCTCGACACATTCGCTTTCTGGATCCTGGGGCTGACGCCCCAGGCCTTTATGCTGTCGCCCGCTCCGGGGGCTGGGTGATTCAACTAGATATTTACCCAATCAAGGCCTCCATCATGTCGCAATAGCCGGCCGACTCCGTTCCTTCGCCGGCACCGCGTCGATCAAAGCCGTGGCAAGGCGTTCGGCCGATCGTCCGTCCAGGGGACCACACCATAGTTCGGCTAACCCGGCGCGACCCTGCCGCTCCAGTTCGGGATGTTCCAGATAAGTTCCAATATGGGCCAGCAGTTCTTCATGCGTACGCGCCACGCGCACCGCGTTATGTTGCAGGACGGTGCCATAGTGATCGTACTTGTAGTGAAAATCATCGATCGCCGGCTGATATCTACCATCAGGACTTGGGTCAAACGCTACGGTAATCACAGGCCGGTCACAGACAGAAGCATCAAGCGTAATCGTCGATGCCAGATTGATCACTACGTCCGCATGGCGAATCGAATTTACAAATTCCCGGTTCTCCGCAACCGAGGGATAGTATTGGAAGATGTCGCCACTGCCGGCCTTCCCTGGCATCTGCACTTTCACCGACCCCTCGAATTGATGATCCCGCAGCCGTGCCCCATCGTCCGCGGGGTGCAACCGAATTATTAACTGGGGCTCATTCTTGAAAGCACCGCCATGAAGATCCTCGGCCAGACGCTTCACCACCACTTCCTCCGCCGGCGCCAGATGTGGAGTAGCCATAGCGTAGAGAATGATCGGGTGCGACGGATCCAGCCCCATCAGTTTGCAGAACTCGGCTCGCGAGAGTTGCATGCTGGGTGACCGATACCAATCAAAATGGGGAACGCCGGTAGCAGTGATCGGCAGGGCGGCGGGCTTGCCGTAGTAACGCATTAGCTCGCTGCGCATCCGCTCTGACCAGACAAAATAATGATCATAGTCAGCGAAGTATGCCGATTTCGTAGTCAGATTATCCCAGGAGTTGATCCAACATGCGGTCTTGATGCCCAGGCGGCGACCAACCAGAATTGGCGGAGCTTCAATCGAAACGTGGGGAACCGTCGACAATATGAGGTCGGGCTGATAGCGCTCGAATATGTCATGGTAGAAATCCAGGTGTGCGTAGTCTCGATAAAAAGCCTCCAACTCCCGCTTGAATAAAGATCGGATGGTTGTTTGGCTCGCCAGCAACCTGGCTTCAGCTTCGAGTAGATACGACCGCAGCAGAGCGCCTTTTCGGCCATTGAGTGTCCGGCGGTAGCGCCTTAATTTTGCAGACCTGGATTGGGTACGACCCAACGAACGAAAATAATAGTTTCGTCTGGAATAAATTCCGCCATACGCTCCCCGGTTGTGATCGAAGGGCTGCAACGGCTCGATCGCGATTTGCGGATCCATCAGCTCTTTGAGGGGCGGCACCAGCGACGGCGAAGCCAGGATTATCAAGCGCACCTTAGCCTGTAAACGTGGCAGGACCTCAGTCTGCAGAAAGGTCCGCACGCTCCAGCCGCTGCTCACAACCAGGGCCAGAGTTTTTTTCCCAGGTTCAGTCATTGAAGCAAAACCCGGCTTCGGAAGACATGCGCGGTTTGGCAGTTCAGATGATTAGCGATTACGCGACGGCGGAGGGGGACCAGGAGTTGAGGGCGAAGCTATTCAGGGAAACAGACAAGATTGCCGGCCACTTTTCTATAGTAGTAATCATGCTGATCGAGAATGTTCTTAATAAACTTAAGGTCCCTCGGCTGCTTGTAATACATATCGTGGATTTCAAAAACGATAGTAGGCCGGTGCCGCTTGAAATAGCCTTCGGCAAAATCATCGAAGACGTCGACC
>DATKIS010000951.1:0-2634 GCA_035543975.1 Pyrinomonadaceae bacterium | reverse complement strand
TCTGTTCGGTAACCTGAAAGCGCGCGTTTAGGAAGAGCGCCAGCACGGAAAAACTCCCCTGGTAGGCTCCGATGGCGATCGCATAGATCCAGATGAGCCGCGATGAAGGCTCGCTCGAATGAGAGATGACGCGCCAGGTGGCCTGGGTCGAAGTCTGACGAACATCTCCCGGTTGATGCTGCTCACTGAAATCACGCGATTCCTTCAGATACTTGACGACGAAGACCATATTGAGCAGACAAATCGCCGCCGCAATAATTCCCGGTGCGGCGTTGCCCATCTTCAAGGTGCCCGCTCCCGGTAACAGGTCACGAGTGCCTAAGGTGATGGCAAAAGAGCCGAGCACCGGTCCGAGGGCCACCCCAAGATTGGTGGTGGCCGAGAGCCAGCCCAGGGCGCGCGCGCGATCCTTTGGATCGGTGGAGTCGGCCACGTAAGCCTGGATTACGCCGACTGTTCCTCCACCAGCCCCCTGCACGATGCGCGAGATAAACAAGAGCAGCAGCGAGTGGGCGAAACCGAAGATCAGATAAGCGATCGCGGATGCGCCTAAGGCGATGAGCAGCGTGGGCCGGCGACCGACCCGGTCGGAAAACCGGCCCCACATCGGCGCACTCAGCAATTGCGCAAAGGTGAAGGAAGCGACAATGAAGCCGATAATAATGCCGATGCCAAAGTGCATCCCCAGGAAATCGACGCCGGATCCGCCCAGGCTCTTCACGTAAAACGGCAGCAGCGGGATGATCATCAAAAGCCCGAGCATGTCCACGAATGCCGTGGCCATGAGGGTGAAGAGCTTTGCCGGGATTTTCCGCACTTCCCTCCAAAGCACATACAGGAGCCCGGCGGCGATTGCGAACAGCAAGCCGAGCACAATCGGTGACTGGAAGGAATGGGCGATGTTCTGCTGGATCAACATTTCAAACTCGACATCACAATAAGTGGCTTTGCGCTCAAGACCTATGAGAACGATCCGTGAAATCACACGAAATCGCACGAACTAAAACGGACCGGCCTTGCCCCATCAAACTAGCCGTTGAATATCGCCGTTCCGGGCATCTCGCTCAAACGCCGGCGAATGTAACGCTGTTCGACCTGGTTTGTCGTCAGCTCAAGCGCTCGCGTGTATGCCGTCCGCGCCTCCTCAGTGCGGTCGAGTCGTCTCAGCAAGTCAGCACGTGCCGCGTGAAAGAAATAATATTGGTCGAGCTTGCCGGCGGCCCCCGCCGCTTCCGCGAGGCGCAACCCCTGCTCGCATCCTGCACTCATGGCAACCGCCGCCGCGTGGTTTAAGGCTACCACGGCCGACGGATTGACCCGCATTAGTTCAGCATAGAGCGCCACGATTTGCGGCCAATCAGTTTCCGCCGCCGTGCTCGCTTCAGCGTGGACCGCGGCGATCGCGGCTTGCATTTGATAGGGACCGGCCCGGCCCCGGCGCAGTGCGTTCTCAACCAGTCGGAGTCCCGCTTGAATCTCATTTCGATCCCAGAGCGACCGGTCTTGTTCTTCCAGGGTAATGAGTTCCCCAGCGGAACTGATGCGGGACCGGCGCCGTGAATCCTGTAATAGTATCAGGGCCAGCAAGCCGAGATTCTCGGGCTCGTTGGGTAACAGTTCACATAGAAGCCGGCCCAGCCGAATTGCTTCAACGCACAGGTCCTGGCGCATCAACCCTTCACCGGACGTCGCCGTGTAGCCTTCGTTGAAGATCAAGTAGACCACAGCCTGAACTGATGCCATCCGCTGCGGCAAAACCTCGAGCGCGGGGACCTGATAAGGAATCCGGGCTACCCGAATCTTGTTCTTGGCCCGCACCAATCTTTGCGCCAGGGTGGTTTCGGGCACCAGAAATGCGCGGGCTATTTCACAGGTGGAGAGTCCGCCCAGTGTGCGAAGTGTCAAGGCTACCTGGGCCTCCTGATTCAGAGTTGGATGACAACAGGTAAAAATCAATCGCAGCCGATCGTCCGTGTTTTCGAGGGCTTCTTCGAGTGCCAGAAACTCGGCGTCAGCTTGTAGTCTCCCAGTCTCGTATTCGAGTTGGGGCTGCTTGTCTGTTCGGGTCTTTTCTCGTCGCACAAAATCGAGCAGCTTGCGGTGGGCTACGGTGGTTAGCCATGCGCCTGGATTTTGGGGCGTGCCGTCGTTTTCCCAATTCGTGATGGCGGAAGCGAAGGCTTCCTGCAAAGCCTCCTCGGCCAAATCAAAGGAACCTGAGATCCGAATCAGGGTGGCGATGATGCGACCGTACTCTTCGCGAAAGACGTGTTCGAGAGTGTCGCGTGTTGGCGGCATACGCCGTGAGGGTTGCACGCGGCAATGTGTTGATGCAAGTTGGGATGAGGCCAGGCATGGTGAAGCTGGCGAGAAAGACGACAACGCGGTTGTGGTTAAGCGAAGGTTCTCAACCTGACGGGCGACAAGCTTTTCGCAAACAACGTTGGATCTTAGAACAGAGCGGGGGCAAGCCCACCCAACATTGAAAGCCTTTTCGTGAGACCACCCCTCTACTTCAGTCAGCTCGGGGTCGGGAAGGCGGGCTTGCCCCCGCTCTTTTTGCGCTGCTTAATCAGCTAATGGACGCACTTCGATAGTCCCGACTTTCGCGGACGGAATTCGCGCTGCTATCCC
>DATKIS010000950.1:0-8136 GCA_035543975.1 Pyrinomonadaceae bacterium | reverse complement strand
TGGTTAATGAGTATCTGCCGATCATGGCCGACTATCCGGCCCTCCTGGAGGCGTACCGTGCCGGAGCGATCTGCATGGTAAACAGTTTTCGCTCGAAGCTCATTCACAAGAAGGCCTTGTTCGCTGTCTTGACTGACCGGCGGCGGGCGGGTTTGTTCTCCAGCGAGGAGCTCGAGGCCATTCGCCAACATGTACCGTGGACTCGATTGGTTCGGGCCGAGAAGACTGATTACTTTGGGAAGGAAATTGACCTCATCGAATATCTTCAGGCCAATCAACAGAGATTGGTTTTGAAGCCTAACGATGACTACGGCGGACATGGAATTACGATCGGCTGGAGCACTGACCAGAGTGGCTGGGATGAAGCCTTGCGTAACGCGCTGGCAAACGGTGATTATCTGGCGCAGGAGCGGGTGCCGACCGCGCGCGAGACGTTTCCGGCGCTAACCGACGATGGCAAGATCGAGTTTGCCGAACAGCTGGTAGATCTCGATCCGCTGCTATTCAACGGCAAGGTCGGATCGGCCTTTACCCGGCTTTCGTATTCGGAGCTGGCTAATGTGAGTTCGGGTGGCGGAATGGTGCCCACTTTTATCGTTAGCGAAAAGGTGTAACGGCGTTCGGACCCTGGCTGAAGGATTACCGTTTCGATTCGTCGGCTTCGCCGACTTCCTGGGCAGAACTGGTTGGAACTTGAACTCTGAATCGGGCAAAGTACAATTGGCTTGAACTACAAAACACCTAAGGAGACTCGGCCTGTGCGTAATGAGCCAGAAGAGAGTTTAGACGGACCCGACGAACGCCGACGGCACGATCGCTCCCGGTTGATAGTCGACGTGTTCTATGACGGCAAAGACGCCACCGGAGTCGCGGCGACCGCGGACATTAGCGTCGGCGGATTCTACATGAATACTAAGGCGAATATCCCGGAAGGCTCTGTGCTCCTGGTTCGCATTCCCTTCGGTGACGGGAAGCAGGTCGTAGCCAATGCGGAAGTGGTTTACACGAATCCGGACCGCGGCGTAGGTCTTAGATTTCAAAGCTTGTCGGAAGAGAACCGCGCCCTGATCGAAAACGAACTTGGTAGTGGCTGACCCGGCCGAAGACGCGAGCCCCCTGTGCTGGAAGGACCTCCCCGAGGACCTCCGCTTCGAGTTGGCAGATAAGCTGGCTGGTCTGTGGGGCGCGGCCGGCGACGAAGATGCTTTCGACGCGCTCTTTGTTGATAAGCAGCAGGCGCTGTTGTTGATTCAGACGCGCTTGCGGGAGAAAGGCCTCTGGCACCTCGTTGAGAAGGTGACCAATCTCTACGGTGAAGAAGGGGTTGGGATCGCGTTTACGCCAGCGCCGGGGCTGGAAACTGCGCTGGCTAACCGGAAAGACTTCACCAGGCGCCTGGCCAGGCATCGAGATACGACCGGAGGCTTTTATGAAAAGGGCCGGTCAAACGCCGCGCTTCATTTCCTGTATGTGGATGAAAATCCGCCAAAATGGTACGTTCACTTCGATCTATACAGTCCGGTGCATTCACCAGTCAGCGCCTTAAAGCACTTTCGCGTCGAATATTTCCGCAAGGTCAAACCAAACTGGCGGGTTATTAAGCAACTCTTAAAAGGTAAAGAGTCGCCTCACGAATAAGGGAGAGCAGCCTATGTTCAGTCAGTTCACACTAGGAATTGAGGAAGAGTTTCAAATAGTCGATCCTAAAACGCGAGAGTTGCGGTCCCACGTCTCCGAGTTTTTGGAAGAAGGCAAGATGATTCTCGGCGAGCAGATCAAGCCCGAGATGATCCAGTCGATGATCGAGGTGGGCACCGGGATTTGCAAAAACATTCAGGAGGCGCGGGCGGACATCACGCGGCTGCGCAGCATCATTTCCAGCCTGGCTGCCAAGACGGGCCTCGTGATTGTGGCTGCGTCTACCCATCCTTTTTCAAGCTGGCAGGACCAGAAAATCTATGATGATGAGAGATACACCCTGCTGGTGCAGGAGCTGCAAAGCGTCGCAAGGTCGCTGCTGATCTTTGGCCTGCACGTCCATGTCGGCGTGGCCGATCCGGAGCGACGAATCCACATCATGAATGCGGCGCGCTACTTCCTGCCACACGTATTGGCGCTGACCACGTCTTCGCCATTTTGGATGGGGCACAACACCGGACTCAAGTCGTATCGCACCGAGGTTTTCAAACAGTTTCCGCGGACAGACATCCCGGACCATTTCGACTCGTACAGCAATTTCCAGCGCTACGTCGAGCTCCTGGTGAAGACCGGATGTATTAACGACGGCCGGAAGATCTGGTGGGACCTGCGCCCGCATCCGATTTTTCCAACCCTGGAGTTTCGTATCTGCGATATTCCCACTCGAGTCGACGACACGATTGCGATCGCCGCGTTGTTCCAGGCCATCGTAGCCAAACTCACCAAGCTGATTGAGAAGAACCTCGGCTTCCGCCTTTATCGCCGCATGCTGATTCAGGAAAACAAATGGCGGGCAGTGCGTTGGGGGCTCGACGGGAAGATGATCGACTTTGGCAAACAGAAGGAAGTGCCGACCCGGGATCTGGTCCTGGAATTACTCGACTTCGTCGACGACGTCGTTGACGAGCTCGACTCGCGCAAAGAGATTGAGCACATCCATACCATCCTCGAGCGGCGCACCTCCGCGGAAGAACAGCTGCGGGTCTTCGAAGAAACCAAGGACCTGGGCGCCGTCGTGGATCGTTTGGTCGAGTTGACGATGGAGAACGTGCCGGTGGCGAGTGATTTCACAATGGCGTCCCGGCCAATCACTACCGCCTCGACGATTTCGAAATAGGTTTACGATCCGCTAAGCACACGAAATAACATGAAGGTCTTTTTCGTGTTGTTTCGTGGGCTTTAGTGGATCGTTACTTCCCAGGTGCTGTCTTCCTCGCCAAATAAAACTGCCACAACATTCTCGCGGCCACCGAGCGGTATGGCCGCCAGGCTTCAGCCATCTCGATCAACTGATTAGGATCCGGCCGGACGTCGAGTTGCTTTAGCTGCTGGACGGCGACAGCCAGAGCCAGATCCGCCGCCGGCCAAATGTCAGCCCGCAGTAAGGCCATCAGCAAATAGACGTCGGCGCTCCACGAACCGATTCCTTTCACACTCTTCAAGGCGGACCTGACTTGTTCGTCGCTCATACGATCGAGCCGCGACAAGGGCAGTCGTTTGTCCTGAAGTGCTTGAGCCAGGTCCAGACAGTAGGCGGTCTTCTGCCGGGTTAATCCTTGAGATTTCAGGTGGACTTCGCCCAGCTCAATCATCCGGGCCGGTCGGAAGGGAACTACATTCTTCTGCAGCCGGGCAAAGATTGAGGCGGCTGATGCCAGCGACACTTGCTGTTCGAGAATAATGTTAACGAGGGTGGGAAATCCCGGTGGCCGCGCCCAGAGCGGCGGCGGTCCCAGTCGGCCAAGAATGGAAGCTAGATCCTGATCGCGTTTGGCGAGAATTTTGGCGGCGCGGGCCAGGGTGATCTCAGTTAACGCTGCTCGCGCCATCGAAAATCAGGCCGGGTGAGCAAGCGCGAGCCGCAGGAAGTTTTCGAAGAGGATGCGCCCGTCGCGGGACTCGTTTTGGTGTTCCCAGCGCGTGCGGCTCTTGTTCCAATCTTCAAACGACTTTTCGAGGTGAAACTGGACGGTGTAAATAAGCTGGTCTGCATCGCGCTTCACCATCATCTGGTTACGACAAAGGTACGACGTGGCGAGCAGGGTGAACCCCTCAGGCACTTTATCGAGTTGGAGACCGTGATTCTGCCAAACGCGCAGTACGCGCGACTGCTGGGTGTACTCTTGCCAGAGTCCCGATGATGGATTATTGATGCCGCGAAAGATCGGATCCTGGGGCTCGGTGATGCGAATGAAACGATATTGATATTCCAGCGGGCGGTTTTCACGCTGCTCGTGTTGCTGGAGCCGGTCCAGGGTAATCACACGAGCGCCGAAGCCTAAACCCACGAGTTGATGTCCGCCGCAAATCGCCAGCACCGGAATCCTGGTCTGGCGGATAAACTCGCAGAAGGTTTCGATTACGGTCGGATTATAGTAATCAAAGTCGCGTAGGGTTCCGCTCAGGACAATGGCCTCCGGCTTAAACTGTTCAGCTACCACCGCCACCGAGGCCAGGTTTGCGACCTGGGTCGTAGGTTCCTGCACCAGGCGATTGACGTTGCTGATAATGTTTTCGATTGCCATCCCGGCAATCCGCCGTTCGCGTTTGAGCTCGAGCGCGGCGCCATTTCCCCAGTCGCTACGCGCGACGTCTGACAGGTCATCCTCGTCGCGGAGCAAACTGTCAACCACCAGCACGCGCACTTTCTCGATCTGTTTTTCAATCGGCTCGTAGCGACAGAACGTCTGCTGATTGTACGGGAAAGGAAGCGCTGCGTTGGCTTCAGGCAGTGGTGGTTCGTCTTTTGGAAATTCCATGGGTTCTTCGATCATCGTGGGTATTAAACTTCGAACTTCCTGCTAACGCAAGTAGGAAGACTGGAATCAGCGGTACAAAAATAAAAACAAACGCCGGCAACAGCCGAAAGACATGATGTGGGTGGTCCGTGTCACGTATTGGATCAGGCTACTTTGAACAGAAAAGAGCGGGAAGCACCCTGAGACTAGAGCCGCTGTTTTGTGCTCTGTCTAAACTCCGGCACGGAAGCCCCTGCGCCGGCCTCAACAATTTCGGCCCTGATCACTTTGACCAACAGCCTCCCAATTCGCTTCTTGAAGGCGTCCGACTCTCCAGCGGCTTGATGCTCCGCCAGAAGAAACATTCGATGCCAGGATGATTCCAGTTCATCGGCCAACTGCGATATCCGCGTGATGTCGTAGGGAACGGCTACATGCTGGCAGCCGGCACGGGCAAATACGGAAAGATAACGGGCGGTTGCCAGGTCAGGGCAGAGTAGCCGTTTGCGGCCGGCTCTTAATTCCACGCCCAGCAAAGTGTGCTGAATCTCAACTCGTGGTTTTTCTGGTAGGGGTTCGAAATGGTAGGCGCGAGTACGCCCCTGGCGAACTCGCTCGCGATAGATCTGGGGCAACCAGGTTTCGCCCAGGTCTGCTTTGACTCGGACGGCGTATTCTTGAGCAGTCATCTTAATTCAAAGAGCGGGGGCAAGCCCCCTTCCTGACGCTGAGCTGCTCCTGCTTGTCGGGCCACGTCAGTGAGAAGGGCCTTCAAGCTTCATCAAGCAACGGACTCCAGTAACCGCAGGGTCGGGATGGTCGGCTTGCCCTCGCAGGAGCTGCTTTCTTACTACTTCATCGATACCGTTGCTGCCCGCTTGGTTGAGAGCGCGTTAATCACTCGTCCCGGAAACAGACCCAGATAGAAGACGCCCAGCATGGTGAGCGCGAGGGCTACGCCGATGCTCGCCGGTATGCTGGGCGGGTTCCACGCCGTGGAACGCTCTCGGAAAAACATGACGATGATTAGTCTCAAATAGTAATAGGCGGAAATAGCGGTGTTCAGGACGCCTATCACCACCAGCAGGTAATAACCCTGATCGAGGGCTGCGCGAAAAACCAACACCTTGCCGATGAACCCGGCGGTGAGCGGCATGCCCAGCAAGCTCAGCAGAAACAGTGACAGCGAAAAAGCCAGCCAGGGAGACTGGAAGCCTATTCCGTTGTAATCCTCCACCTCCGTTCGCCGGTCGCCGGCGCGAGCAATTAGTTGGACGACGGCAAACGCGCCCAGGTTCATCACCGCATAAGTCAAAAGATAGAAAATGACCGACGTGATGGCGGCGCTTCTTTGTTCACCATCCGGTGCGGCGCCCGCTGCAATAAACCCAACCAGCGCATAGCCGGCATGGGCGATTGACGAATAGGCCAGCATGCGCTTGACGTTGTTTTGGGCGATGGCGACAACGTTGCCAACCGTCATGGTAGCAATCGCCAATACCACCAGCGCATAAATCCAGGCGTGGTGAATTTGGCCGGCGAGAGACGGCTTGCCGGTAGCCACAATGAATGGGAACGCGAAAACAAAAACGCGCATGAACGACGCAAAGCCCGCCGCTTTCGGACCTGCTGCCATAAACGCAGTGACCGGTGTCGGCGCGCCCTCATAGACGTCTGGCGTCCAAACGTGGAAGGGTGCGGTGGCAATCTTGAATCCGAAGCCCACCAGCATCATTGCCGCTCCGGCGAAGAGGAGCATGGGATACTGTGCATCGGGAAGGCGTCGGGCTATTTCCGCGATATTCGTGGTTCCTGGCAGTCCAGCGGCAGTCGAAGTGGCGCCGTAAGTCAGGGCAATCCCGTAGAGGAGAAACGCCGACGAAAAGGAACCGAGAATGAAATACTTCATCGACGATTCGTTTGAACGAATGTCAGTGCGACGAAATCCGCACATTACGTAAGTGGCGATGGACAGTATTTCGAGCCCGAGGAAAACGATAACCAGATCGCCGGCTGAAGCCATGAACATCATGCCGGCGGTGGCGAACATGAGCAGCGAATGAAACTCGCCGGCGGGTAACCGCTCGCTCTCTACCCAGACCATTGAGACCAGAATCGTGAGCGCTGAGACGACCAGGAAAACGAAGGTGAACCCCAGCCGCATTTCATCCAGCACGATCATCCCATTGAAAGCTTCCACGGCGCCTGGCCACGAAAGCCACAGCCAAGCCGAACTACCGGCCGCCGCGCCCAGTCCGGCAAGGGAAATCGCGCCCGTGACCCAACGCTGACTCGGCTTGCCGAACGCGTCGGCCAGCATGACTACCACGCCCACAATGCAGACAATCAGCTCAGGCAGGATTAGCCAGAGATTAACGTCCGGCATCGTGATTTGAAGCGCTAAGAAATTCATATTTCAGTTTCAACTAACCGCGGAAAAAGAACCAAGAAATCACCCGACCCAACCCCAACCTCATTTCGTGTTCGTTGGTGTGGTTTCGTGGTTCGTTCCTTTTTCAACTTGCTCATCTTGCCTGGGCTCGGTTGAAGCGAACGAACCCCCAGCCGGCGGCGCGGCCACCCGACTCCGTACCTCCTCAACGCTCGCCTGGGATCGGTCCAGAAAGACTCGCGGGTAGACACCCATCACCAGCATTAAAACCAGCAACGGAATCAGCAAGCCAATCTCCCGAGCGTTTAGATCCTTCAGGTTTGCGTTTTCAGGGTTGGTCACCTTGCCAAATACCACGCGCTGCAACATCCACAGCATGTAGACCGCCGCCCAGATGACGCCCGTGGCCGCCAGCATGGTGGCAATCCACGCGTTCTGAATCGCGTTGGTCGTCCAACTGCCAAGCAGAATCAAAAACTCACCCACAAACCCATTGAGAAACGGCAGGCCGACCGATGATAGGGAAGCTATGACGAAGAGCGTGGAAAACCACGGCATCGGCGTAGCCAGTCCGCCAAACTCGCGGATCATTCTCGTGTGCCGGCGTTCGTAGATGAAACCGACGAAGAGGAACAACGCCCCAGTCGAAACGCCATGATTGAGCATTTGATAAAGGGCGCCCTGCATTCCGGTCTCGGTGAACGAAAACAGTCCCAGCACCACAAACCCCATGTGGCTGACGGATGAGTAAGCCACCAGTCGTTTGACGTCTGGTTGGACCATCGCCACCAGTGCGCCGTAAATGATTCCGATTATGGCGAGCGTAATCATCACCGGCGCAAACTCGCGCGACATCTCGGGAAAGAGTCCGAGGTTAAAACGCAGGAGGCCGTAAGTTCCCATCTTCAGCAGCACACCGGCGAGGATTACCGATCCAGCAGTAGGCGCTTCGGTATGAGCGTCGGGCAGCCAGGTGTGCAGGGGAAATAACGGCACCTTAATGCAAAACGCGAAAGCAAAAGCCAGGAACAGCCAAAACTCTCCCCGCGACGAAAGGACGCTGGTGCCACCTCGCATCGCTTCCCGAATCACCACGTAATCGAAGGTGCCATACAGGTAATAGAGAGCGATGATTCCAACCAGCATCAGCAAACTGCCGACCGCCGTGTAGATAAAGAATTTGACCGCCGCATAAACTCTCCGCTCGCCGCCCCAAATTCCAATCAGGAAAAACATCGGCACCAGCGAGGCCTCAAAGAACAGGTAGAAGAGCAGCAGATCCAGGGACACGAAGACGCCAATCATCGC
>DATKIS010000949.1:0-2118 GCA_035543975.1 Pyrinomonadaceae bacterium | reverse complement strand
GTCAGTTATGACAGCTCACAGCAGGTGTTGGATCTCCAGGCGAATCCTGACTACTGGGATGGCGCGCCTCACATTCCAACCGTCCGAGTCCGCGTGATCGGTGACACAAATGCGCTGCAGGCAGAACTGCGTTCGGGCCGGGTCGATATCGCACCGCTGCCGACCAGTCTTTCGCCTGACGCTATCAAGCAGCTGGAACAGGATTCAAAGCTGCAAGTGCTCCAGTTCACCGGTTCGAATCTTTACGTGCTGACTTTCAACTGCAGCCAAGCGCCGCTCAGCGACATGCGGGTGAGACAGGCGATTGCTTACGCGATTGACCGGGAAGGGATGATCCGCGATCTGCTATTGGGCCAGGCGAAGCTCGCCCATTCTATCCTGCCGGAAGAATCGTGGGCTTTCAGCCCCGGGCAGAAGTATTCCTTCGATCCGGCCATGTCTAAAAAGTTGTTGGATGAGGCCGGCTTGAAAGATCCGGATGGCGACGGGCCGCAGCTGCGGTTTGAGAAGCCGCTGGTTTTCAAGGTCTCGGGCAGTAATGTTTCGGGTAAGAACTATGCGGGGGTGATGCAAAACTATCTGAAGAACGTAGGGGTCCCGATGGCGATTGAAACTGCCGAACTGAATACTCTGTTTGACGAGTTACGTCGCGGCAACTTTCAGATCTTTTACGGGCAGTGGGTGGGCGGTAATCAGGATCCGATCTTCTACAAGGACCTCTTTGCGACTTCTGAGATACCAACGGAGACGCGCGCCGCACGGAATCGCAGTCGTTACAGCAACAAGGAACTCGATGCGCTGATCGATGAAGCAGTGAATACTTTTGATCGGGACAAGGCGAAAAAGCTCTACGCCCGGATTCAGGATATTGTTAGCAGGGACCTCCCGGTCCTGCCGCTTTGGTACCAAGCCAACACGGTCATCGCGAAGAAGAACGTCGGGAATATTAAAGTGGATGCCAGCGGCGATTGGGGTTTTGTGAAGAACCTGACGGTGAGTCAGTAGGAGGGGGAAAAAAGCATAGGACCTATCTGACCTATAGGACCAATGTTTTTTTGGCTACCAAAGATCGCCTAACATCTCTCGCTTAACAGCACCTTCCCGGACCAGCCTTGGTTTAGGTCCATTCAAATCCAATACAGTTGAAGGCTCGATGGCGGTTACCTCGCCGCCGTCAATTATCAAGGCGATTCCCTCCGGAAAATAACGCTCGACTTCTTTGGCCGTGCGCGCCGGCGGCTCGCCCGAAAGGTTTGCGCTGGTGGCGGTCAATGCGCCACCACACATTCGCACTAATCCACGCACCTCATCGTCATCCGGCAAACGCACACCGAGGCTGCCAGTCCCTGCCGTTAACTCGTTCGGCACTTCAGCGCGTGCGACGCCAATCAAGGTGAGCGGTGCGGGCCAATGTGCCCGCGCGACTAGTCTGAAAAACTCGGATTGCTCGATGAACCGATTCACTTCTTGCTCGTCCGAGATCAGGAGCAGGATAGGCTTGTCGTCTTCCCTCCCCTTCAATTCCCTGATTCGGGCGACCGCCTTCGCATTCAACGGATCGACACCGAGACCATAAAACGTGTCGGTGCGAAACGCGATCACGCCACCGCGCTGAATAATCTGCGCCGCTTGAACTCGCGATTCTTTGCTGTCCGGAGCGATCATGTAACGCCGAAAAGAGCGGAGGGCCCAAAACGTTTGGGTTTCAAGTTAGGTTCCGCCGTGGCCCCGATGGAGACCCTCGCCGGCAATCTTCACTGCGTAACCCAACCCATCGCCCACCGGAAGCACCTCCGCGAGCAGCTTCGGGTGGTTAACGAAGTACTTATTAAACTCGCGCAGCGCATTGGTGGAGCTCTCCTGATCCAGCGAGCGTATCTCGCCCGCTACCTGACCACCCCAAAGAAGATTATCGACAATCACCACGCCACCGGTTCGCAACCGCGGCAAGCAAAGTTTGAGATAGTCGGCGTACTCTTCCTTGACTGCATCGATGAACAGCAAATCAAAAGTGTCATTGAGCTGGGGAATAACATCCAGCGCTTTGCCCCGCTCGATGCGCACTCGTTCACGCACACCGGCGCGCTCGAGGTAGCCTTCAGCTGCTTGAATCATTTC
>DATKIS010000948.1:0-3804 GCA_035543975.1 Pyrinomonadaceae bacterium | reverse complement strand
ACGATCCGCGAAATAACACGAAGCCACACGAAAAAGAACCTCTTCTTCGTGTGGCTTTCCTGTCTGTTGGTGGATCGTATTTATCCCGCCGCTGCCATATCCGCTTCGCTGATATCAAAATTCGCCGAGACCTTTTGCACGTCGTCGTGGTCTTCAAGCACTTCCATCAGCTTGATCATCTGTTTGGCTTCCGTGCCTTCGAGCTTCTTGTACTCCTTCGGCACCATCTCAACCTCAGCCACTTGCGGCTCGACTCCGGCTTTCTTAACCGCCTCCAGGACCGCATCGAAATCCGCCGGTGAGGTAATGATCTCGAAATTGCCGTCGTCGTCACGGAGGTCCTCGGCTCCCGCGTCAGTGACTATCTCAAACAACTCCTCCTCAGACTTAGCCCCCTTCTCAACTACGATGTAACCCTTTTTCTCAAACATCCAGGCTACCGCGCCGGCGGCAGCCAGGTTGCCACCATTCTTGGAAAAGGCATGACGAATCTCGGCCACGGTGCGATTACGATTGTCGGTCATTGACTCAATCAGGAGGGCGACCCCACCCGGACCATATCCTTCGTAAGTAATCTCTTCGTAGTTCACACCTTCTTCTTCGCCCGTACCCTTGCGAACTGCGCGGTCAATGGTTTCGTTAGGCATGTTGCCGGCCTTGGCATCGAGAATGGCCTTGCGCAGGCGAGCGTTGCCGTCCGGGTCACCACCGCCTGAGCGGGCCGCCACGGTTATTTCCTTGATGAACTTGGTGAATAGTTTGCCGCGCTTGGCATCGAGCGCGCCTTTTTTGTGCTTAATACTATGCCACTTCGAGTGTCCCGACATTTTTACGTAGGTCCTTCTGAGAAATTATGACTGTAGTTTCGAGGCCTCAAAATATATCACAAGATTCTCGATCCTAAGATTGGAGAACGCGAGTGACTTAGCCCAGCCTTTCTCTGTGCACCCTCTGTACTACAAAGGTGCAATTTCTTGTGTGCTTGGCAAAGATTTTAGCGCACCCAAGCGAGAGACGCGGAGCGATATCATTCACACCGTCGCTTCAGAGAATGTGTGAAAACTCAGTAACGCTGAAAGCGTTCGCTAATTCGAGCCCAGGGTTGCGCCCTGGCAACCCTGGGAGCATTGATTCATTAGAGAAAACGCAACTCTGAAGGAGTTGTGTCGCAGTTTGCTGACCGCAAAAACCCTCGCAACTCCTTCAGCGTTGCAAAGAATCTAGCGAGCATTTTCTACCCAGGGTTTCAAAGCAAACCCTGGGCTGAAATTAGCCAACGCTTTCAGCGTTGCGGTGCAGGAATTTTCACACAGTCTCTTCAAGCCACGGTGTGAATGAGATCGCTCCGCGTGACTGCGGGACTCGACCATTGCCCCGCTGACGTTTTGGTTGCAGCTCATAGCCGCGCTGTGTTCTCCGAATCTCTGTGGTGCAAAAGCAGATTAAGTAGTTACCAACGAGACATGGAGAACAAAGAGGATGCACAGAGTTGGACTAAAGCCGATGGATCAAGCTATCGATCCGGTCGATGGTAGTTTGCGTCTTGGTATCCTGCGGGTCGGCTTCCTTGAGTGCTTTGAGAATTTCCATCGCTGCTCGATAGTTCTTTATCGCTTCCGCGGGCTGGTCCAGGTTTGGAGAGTCGGGGTCCCCAAATAACTCGCCCAGATGCATGTAGCTGATCGCCAGGGACTGCCGGGCCTGCACGTTACCCGGATCCGACTTCTCCAGTTGACTAAAGATCTCCAGCGACCTGCGGCGGCTGACCAGGGCGGCCGGCAAGTTTCCCATGGCAATCATCACATTCCCGATCTTCTCGTGAGCGATGGCCAGGTCGCGCGTGGCCTCTGTGTTTTCGGGAGTGCTGGTCGCCAACCATTGGCGAATCGTTTGCGATTCCAGATAGTTGTCTCTCGCCGAAATGATGTTTCCCTGGAGCTCGTGCATCGTGCCTATTCTTTCGTAAACGAGCGCCAGCAGACGTTGAGTTTTAGGATTGTTCGGATCAGACTTATCCAGCGTCTGCAATATGGCTAACGACGAGAGGTAGTTTCTCAGGCTCCCCGCTTGATCTTTGTTATTGGGGAAGTTTGGATTACCCAGTACGTCTCCAAACTTGACGTGGCTGATCGCCAGAGACTGTTGCGACGCACCGTTCCCAGGATCGGAATCCGCCAGAGCTTTGAACGCCGTCCACGCGCTCTGCGCGCTATCGACCGCGCCGGGAATGTCCCCGGTAGCAGACTGCACATCGCTCATCTTTTCCCGAATCACACCGAGAGATCTACGAGCCTGAGCATCGCCTGAATTCCCGGCCGCCAATTGCCCTGCAATCTTGAGCGCCTGCCGATAACTCTGCATCGCACCTGCCGTGTCCCCCAGGTTTGCGTTGTTGGGATTTCCTTGCACGTTTCCGATTCTGATGTACGCGGCCACCAGTTCACGTTGTAGAGAAGGATCGTCATGCGCCTCCTGGGCCAGGCTGTTGAGATATTCGATTGCTCTCGTGACCAATAGCTGGCGGGTGCTGGTGGAACCAGGCAAGTTTTGCACGGAATCGTGAATTTCAAACATGAACGAGTTAGCCAAACGCCGCACATCATTAAACCGCTGCTCGGCTCGCGCCCGTTGCGTTCTGGCCAACCGGGCCTGCCAGGCAGTTCCCACGATGCCGGCAATCAAGGTAAGCACTACGAGTGCGGCCGCGGCCACCCCAACCTTGTGACGTCTAATAAACTTCTCGGTGCGATAGACCAGCGTGTCTTTGCGCGCGACCACCGGCAATCCTTCCAGGTGTCGCCGGATGTCTTCGGCAAACTGCTCTACGGACAGGTAGCGTCGCTGCGGCTCTTTCCGCAGCGCCATCAGGACAATGTTGTCCAAATCGCCACCCAGCATTCGTCGCAACTTGCCGGGTTCCGTGTCGCGATCCTTGCTCACCGTCGCCGGAGTTACTGTGTCCTTTGAAGCGCCATTTGAGGTCGGGCCATCCCCGTGACGGCTGACCATCGTGCTGGGTCGTTCCGGCTCCTGTTCACAAACCACTCGCTCGATCTCTTTTGCCAGGTTCTTCTTTGCTCGATAGGGATGATGGCCGGTCAGCAGCTTGTAGAGCAGCACACCCAGCGAATAAATATCACTCGAAGTAGTGATGCTATCGCCGCGAACCTGCTCGGGACTGGCATAGTCCGGAGTCATCAATCGCACATTGGCGGCCGTGTGATCGGGTGGCAAGGCCGACGCGTCGGGGCTAAGGATTTTCGCAATGCCAAAGTCCAGGAGCTTCGGAACACCCTGGTCCGTGACCAAAACGTTGCTCGGTTTTAAGTCGCGATGAATGACCAGATTGCGATGCGCGTGGGCCACGGCGGCGCAAACGGTGGTGAACAATTTCAATCGTTCTTTGATGGGGAGCCGATGAACATCACAGTAATGATCGATCGCCAGGCCGTCGATGAACTCCATCACCAGATAGGGCGAGCCATCCTCGGTGGTTCCGCCGTCGAGCAGGTTAGCGATATTAGGATGATCCAGATTGGCGAGAATCTGCCGTTCGCTAAGAAAACGTTTGACGATGAACGCGTTGTCTAACCCAGGCCGCACCAGTTTGACGGCCACGCGCTGTTCATACTGTTCATCCGCGCGCTCGCCCAGACAAACTGCGCCCATACCACCCTGCCCAATGTCTTTAAGGATCCGGTAGGGCCCGATGCGACGGCCTACAAATCTTGAAGGCTCGGGGGTGAAGAATTCCGGAACCACGGCGGTGGCCGGGGCCTCAATGAAGCCGTCAGCCCGAGCATC
>DATKIS010000947.1:0-3990 GCA_035543975.1 Pyrinomonadaceae bacterium | reverse complement strand
CTAACCGGCTGCTTCTGCCGCGAGGATGAAGAGGTGATGGTGGTGTTGAGCAATACGGTCTTGAGCCTCGCCCACCCAAATCACCTGCGTGAGGCTTTGTTGTCGCGACGAATCGGGCTGGCCAAGAAGAATTGAGGATTTGTCGCCAACGCTCCCAGGGAGTCGCAAGGGGCCGAGCGGGAACGAAATCAAAGCCCGCGGTAGCGGGCGACGGCGTAAAGCCTGGGGTGGAGCGCAGCGGAACCCCAGGAACAATTCAGACCGAGGGACGTAAGCCCGGGGTAGCGGGCGACAGCCGACACGAAATAAACCTCTATCGCCCGCTCCGAGGGCTGGAACTACGTCTTCATTCTTAACCTGGGGTTCCGCTGCGCTCCACCCCAGGCTTTACGCTGTCGCCCGCTATCGCGGGCTGGAATCTGCTTGAACTGTTATGGGAAATTCGCTTGTAAGGAACTGTCTGTCCCAGTTGAGCGCGGCCGTCGTGCTCGTTTGCTTCATTCCGGTCTGGGCGACCGGGGTTGCGGAGCGCCGCGAGCATCCCGTTCAAGGAAGAACTCTTTATGTTTCGCCTAAAGGGTCACCCACCGGAGACGGCAGCAGCGACAAACCGCTCGACGTCTTCACCGCACTCTCCGACAAGGGCCCGGCAAAACCTGGTGACACCATCCTTCTCACGGGTGGTGTCTATGACGGGAAGATGACTGGAACCTCGCGCGTCCCTTTCGAGTTGAGCGTTTCAGGGTCAGCGACCAATCCCGTGAAAATCATGCCGGCCCCGGGGGAGTCAGCCCACCTGAATGGCACGGTCCTGGTCACCAGTTCTTATGCGCAGTTCATTAACCTGGACATTGGCGACCTAAGTTGGGACCCAACTCAAAAGCAGCACCAAACCGCCGCCGCTCTGGATGCGCGTGGAGGTAAGGGCGCAAAGTTTATCAACTGTAATTTCTTTGGCGGGTCTCAGGGAGCAGCTACCTGGACGGCGGCGGAAGACCTCGAGATATATGGTTCCCTGATTCACGATTTTGGCACGGTGGAAGAGACCGGTCGCGGGCACGGTCACGCCTGGTATGCTCAGAACAAAGCGGGTACCAAGGTTTTCGCGAGCAATATTGCCTACCGCGGGTATGGATGGAACGTCCATATCTACACTCAGGAAGGCGATATCGAAGGCTTTGAGATCATCGATAACATTTGCTTCATCGCCGGAGCACTGAAGCCTGACCAAACAGTTGATAACTATCTAATCAGCGGTTACCGGCCGGCCAACCGTATCCGCATGGTTGGCAACCTTGGCTATCAGCCGTCCAACCTCGACAAGTGGCGACCCAACGCGCGTCTGAGCAGTTATGGAGAAGCGAGCAACGGTACGGCAGTCTTTAAGGACAATTACCTGATGGGTGCGCCGATCGGACTATTGGTTGGACTTTGGAATGACGTGACTGTCGAAGGTAATACCTTGTGGGCCTTTGACGCCTTGGTTGATGTAAGCGGCGTGGCAACGCCCGGCGCAAACTACAAGTTTGACAAAAATACCTACATCGCCAACGGAGTTAAGGAACCCTTCAAGGTGCGTGGCGGGAATCTGACGTTCGAGAAGTGGCAGGCGCTGGGCTTCGATCGCGGAGGCAGTCTCGTCCAGCGACCCGGTGGCCGGCCGGAGGGGACGCGAGTGTTTGTGGTTCCCAATAGGCATCAGAAAGGCCGCGCTAACGTCGGGGTGTTCAATTGGGACGGCAAAAGCGAGGTGACGGTAGACCTATCTTCCGTGCTTAGCAAGGGACAAAAATTCAAGGTCTATAACTGCCTGGACATCAAACAAACTATCTCGATGGCGAAGCCAATCCTCGAACTCACCTACACAGGCTCCGCTATCACCATTCCCATGCGCCGCGATAAAGTCTCCCCTCAGTTTGAATCCCTCCTGGTGGTCCCAGTCAGCTAAAAGCAAAACGATCCACGAAGTTCACTCAGCTTTGCCTTAAGACTCGGCTTCAAGACTCATTTATGAGGCAAATGCTGTTTCTGCACCAAAAGTCCCTTTCGGGCAGCGATCATGATGTCGTTTCATCTAATCTTAGAGGCGGACCGCTGGCGGATTAGCAAACGCGGGATACCTAACCCAGAAGTCAGGTGCGTAGAAGAATGTTGCAGCGATAAAAAAACGCCAACCCTGTGTTTGATTATTCCCGTATATACATGACGTATTGAAGTTACGTTAAGTAATGTTCGGTACTTAAGTAAAGTCAGGATTGGGGGACAACTGATCGTGCGTCGATATCAACAATCCAATTTCCACCGTCGCTCGTCACTCGAATTTTGCTTGGTGATAACCATGAGACATCAGCAGTCTTCCTTTTCTCAGCATCCAGTTTCAGTCGCGTGACGATTGGCCGCGAATCATCATGAGTATTAGGGTCAAGTACCGTTATCCATAGTGCCTGTTCATGGTTTTCAGCGAAAGCAACCCTCTTGCTGTCCGATGACCATGCAAACGTACTTAGGAACTGATGGCGACTATCTGGGTCCGGATACAGCTTTTCAGCAGCGGTACTCCAGTTCAGATATTCAGGATAAACTACCCGATAATTGTCGCTTGGCGAACGAAGGGGTCGGGAGTCGCCCAAGTGTGTCAGTAAAACATAGTCTGACTGCCGAGAAGGCGAGATTTCGCCTCTTATAGGATTGAAATCAAACCGATAAACCAAAGCTGCACTGTCAGGAGCAACGGAGAAGTTCTTGCCAATAAGGCTATGTGTTTGCTTTCCAGAGGCCATGTCAATAATGGCAAGAAATGCCCCTTCGCCTTTGACTAAAACAAAATGGTCATCGATCCAATCTACGGAATTTACATACCTCGCTGGCCATTCCACTCCCACCTGAAAAGTGGTCTTTTCGGCCATATCGACAACTGTGAACAAGGGACTGTCCGGCTTGGCCTTGTAAGGATTATAAGGACCGTAGTATACGACGTGACGACCGCTAGGACTTTTGATCGCTCGCTGCTCCAGACTGTCACTCCTGACCACTTGAGACGACTTGTCAGCATCGTCGTTACTGCTACTAACAGCGGCCCCCTCGAGATGGCGATCTCGAACTTCACTGCGAGTCGCTATGAATAAGCCTATGATTACAACCAACCCTAGTGGGACAAGGGCAAATAGATTTTTTCTAAGTTGCGCGCGCATTCCTGGAGATAGTATTTATCTCGTTCCTCACTCGTGAGCGGTCCTAACTACACGAACATTTAATGCATAAATCTTCATCATGGGATCGTATAACAGACGCCATGATGGAGGTGTTGCATAACCGATCCTGGCAAGGAGCTCCGCCAACGCCTCTCTCGCTGGCCTTCGAGTTATTCCTTCCTCATCTCGATAACGAAAAAAGGCGTTCAAAGGTGCACTTCCGACTCCAACCCGAGTTCCAGTTACTTGGCTAACTGCTGCGCAGATTGCGTCAAGCGTTTGCATCCCAGATCTTTTTGCTTTTGGAACAGTGATCACCGCATCGAACACAGTACTCTGTGCCACGACTTTCCCGCGCTCGTTCCTGGTCGCTATCGGAATTACGTGGATGAACGCTCCTTGTTGTTCAACACGAAATCTACCAGGATTCCCCTGGGCTCGATTTGCTTCAACCAATTGTTGAACAAGAATCAATTGATTGTCGGATCGCGCAGTTAGCGCCTCATCATAATCGAAGGACAATACACCACCTTTCGGGACGAGCACTCTGGGTGCCTTGCCGGGCGGGAACTTATCCAGATCTCGGCGAACCTTCTCAGTAACATCTTCTATCTCGCTTGCATGCATGTAGCGAGGATCCTCATACGTGATTAGAAGACCGTATCTAGCTTCAAGAATCTTTAGGGCTTCGGCGAGCGGACGGCCAGACTCAACGGAAATGTGTCCCCTCTTCTCAACCGATAACGCGGGTTTATCTGGTTGCGACTTCAAAGCAATTGCCGGCAGAGTGCCATCATCC
>DATKIS010000946.1:0-4973 GCA_035543975.1 Pyrinomonadaceae bacterium | reverse complement strand
GTGCAAAAAGCAGCGCACCGTCGCGCCGGGCATTCGCCGCCGGAACCCCAAATTCGCGCTCAATGTAGTCCTGGCCCATCTGGGAGTCGGTCACCGAACCGGCAATCAGGTCCACTGTGATGCCGCGACGGCGAAATAGCTCGATGCCGCCCCAGGCGCCCACATAGTCGGAGGCGCAAAAGATGATGGCGGCGGTTGCTTCGCGCAACTCGGCGTCGTCAAAAACCGACTCCACTGAATAACCGCCCAGGATTCCGTCGCCCAATTCAATCACAATTAAGTCAGGTGAACTCTGGTTGAGCCTGGCAATAATCGCCTTAGCAACCGGCGACAGATCCCCCGCGTCGACCGTAGAAGGCAAACCACAGTCGAGAAAACTTGAGGTCGCGATGGCGCCGTGATCGGCCATGTTTAAGGTGTCGCGCAAACAAGCAATGCCGGAAAGTTTAGCTGCCGCGACGCGCATGCCCGCGCGGGTCGCCTGCTTGATTAACTCAGTTGCGGCGTAGGTCTTCCCGCTATTCATACAGGTGCCGGCGATCAGAACGAGTGGAGCTGTTTCGCCGAGGCTTGTTACCAGAGGCAGGGCGGCGGAGCCAATGTTGCGCACTTCACCGTTTTCGCCGGCAGCCAGGCCAATGACTTCAACCTCGATGGCATCGCTCAGGCTGGAATGGTGTCCGGTGCATTTTCCGATCACGCCCCCCATGTTTAGCAGGTGTAGTTTGTCGCCGGCGTTGATTGTCGGCGGAACATCGCCAACGAAACCCTTCAAGGCGCGCCGGCGACCGAGTACGCCGATCAGCATGTCGCCGGGATTGATCTTGGCCAGCCGGCCGCTGGGTAGTTCAAGCATGTTGTAGGTGGCGCTATCGGTGAGCGCGCGCACGACGACGACGTCACCGGCGCGAGGCGATCCAGAAGAAGGCAGTAGTTCGGCTGTCTTGCTCAGACCGAGCGGGGAAGTAGCCGAACCAATCTTGTCTGCCTCGATGATGTTGATTTCTGTGTTCATGTCTCAGCTCCCCTTCATAGACCCGCTCTTGCGGCGCTGCTTCTCAACCTCAGTCTCAGCGCATTCAGCTTGATGAAGCCCTCCGCGTCGCGTTGGTTGTAAACCGTGTCAGCCTCAAAAGTCGCCACACTCTCGTCATACAGTGAATGCGGTGAACGACGCCCGACCACAATTGCGTTTCCCCGGTAGAGCTTCAGCCGCACGTCGCCGGAAACGTTGAGCTGCGTTTCGTTGACCATCTTCTTCATCAACTCAAACTCCGGGGCGAACCAGAAGCCGTAGTAGATGCTTTCGGCAAACTTCACCCCCAACGAATCGCGCAGGTGCATGACCTCTCGATCGAGCGTAATTGACTCCAGGGCCCGATGAGCAGCCTGCAGAATCGTGACGCCCGGCGTTTCGTACACTCCACGCGACTTCATACCGACGAACCGATTCTCAACCAGGTCGACCCGGCCAATTCCGTGTTCGCCGCCCAGTTTGTTCAGACTCGAAAGCAAGGCGACTGGGCCGAGGGCTTCTCCGTTGATTGCGACCGGCTCGCCTTTTTCGAGAGATATCTCCACCAGTTCAGCTTCCGGCTTGGCATTCTCAGGCGAGCGGGTCAGCTGGAAGATGTCTTCGGGCGGCGCGGCCCACGGATCCTCCAGGATTCCACCCTCGTAAGAGATGTGCATCAGATTGGCATCGGTCGAATAGGGTTTCGCCTGAGTCGCGGTAATCGGAATATTGTGCTGCTTTGCATAGTCGATGAGATCGGTGCGTCCCTTAAAATCCCACTCCCGCCACGGTGCAATCACCTTGATGTCAGGCTGGAGAGCGTAATAAGTCAGCTCAAAACGCACCTGATCGTTTCCTTTGCCGGTGGCGCCGTGGGCCACCGCATCGGCGCCCTCGCGCTGCGCAATCTCGATGTGGCGCTTGGCAATCACCGGACGGGCGAGGGAAGTGCCCAGGAGGTAAACTCCTTCATAGACGGCATTGGCTTTCACCGCGGTCCAGACGTAGTCGCGGACGAACTCCTCACGCAGATCTTCAACGTAGAGTTTTGAACCCCCGGTCGCCAGGGCCTTCTCTTCCAGGCCGCTGAGCTCTTCGCCCTGGCCGACGTCGGCACAGTAGCAGACGACTTCGCAGCCGTATTCTTCTTTGAGCCAGCGGAGCATCACGGAAGTGTCGAGACCACCGGAGTAAGCTAAAACGATTTTGTTAATTTTTTTCGTCACTCTTTTTCCTCTTGGTTTGTCAGTAGTTGATTTGTCCAGAGTAGTCAGTTGACCGTAGTTCTTTGACAGGAACCACTGACGACGGACGGCTGACAACAAACCACCGACAACTGCTCATCCAAACAACTCCCAGATCTTTTTCATCACCACGCGTTGCGCTTTCTGATCCCGAACCGCAATGAAGATCGTGTCCTCGCCGGCCAGGGTGCCGACAATTTCCGAAATCGCAGCACCATCAACTTCGACCGCCACGGCGGAAGCCAGGCCAGGTTCTGTACGCGCGATCACTAAATTGTCCCCCGCCAGATCCAGGCTCAGCAAACCGCGCGCGGCCGCTCCTTTCGTCCGCGGCGTGGTGTAATGGCCACGGTGCTTTACAATGCCCAACTCTTCCATGTCTCGTGAGAGACTGGATTGCGTAGCGGCAACTCCGGCGCGTTCCAACTGGTCACGAAGCTCTGCCTGAGTGCCAAAGGGTTTGGCCTTAATCAGACTTAAGAGCTTTTGCTGTCGTAGACTCTTCTGCATTTCAAAATCAACCTTGACTATGCAGCAAACTTGCATAACAAATGCATAGATGCATAAACTAGCAACTAAGTTGGGTATACGTCAAGTGGTCGGAACTAAAACACTAACCGATTAGGAGCAGCAAAATGAGCAAAGGCCAAAACCTTTGGGGCGGAAGATTCACCGGGGAGGCGGACCCCTCGTTTACGAAGTTTAATAACTCGTTCGCTTTCGATAGGCGATTGGTAGAGGTTGATATTCGCGCCAGTGTCGCCCATTGCAATGCTTTGGTTGAGGCTGGTGTTTTGAGTGGTGCAGACGCAGCCGCGATCAAATCCGGACTGCAAAAGGTTCTTGACCGGGCTGAAGCCGACGGTAACTATTTTGATGAATTCGATGCCGAGGATGTTCACTCCTTCGTCGAGGCGCGTCTGGTTGAGTTAATCGGTGACGCCGGCCGCAAGCTGCACACCGGCCGGAGTCGAAACGATCAAGTAGCTACCGATTTGCGACTCTGGCTGAGAGATGCCATCGATGACCTTGGCCTGCGTGTCCGCTCAACTCAGGAGGCCCTCCTTGATCTGGCCGAGAGCAAGCCCGGGGCAGTCCTTCCCGGTTATACGCATCTGCAACGAGCGCAGCCGATCCTGTTTGCGCACTGGTGTCTGGCTTATTTTGAAATGCTTGCACGTGACCGCGAGCGGCTGGTCGAGACTCGGGCGCGCGTGAATGTGTCACCCCTTGGTTCGGCGGCCCTTGCCGGCACATCGTTTTCCATCGATCGAGAAGCGGTGGCCCGCGAGTTGGGATTTGCGGGAGTTTCGCGCAACAGCCTTGATGCAGTCAGCGATCGCGACTTTTGCGTGGAGTTCGTGAATGCCTGCTCATTGATTATGGTCCACCTCTCGCGCCTCGCTGAAGACGTCATCCTGTATGCCACCTCAGAATTTGGCTTCTTCGAGCTTGGCGACGCAGTAGCCACGGGATCCAGCTTGATGCCGCAGAAAAAGAACCCGGACTCGATGGAACTGGTGCGTGGCAAGGCCGGCCGGGTTTTTGGTCACAACGTTTCGCTGTTAACGATGCTTAAGGGGTTGCCGCTTGCCTATAACAAAGACATGCAGGAGGACAAGGAGGCCGTGTTCGATTCGTTTGACACGACCGGCGCATCGCTCGATGTTGCCACGCTGGTCTTGCGAAACGTTGAACTACGCGAGGAACGCTCGCGAGCGGCGGCAGCTCACGGGATGATGAATGCCACTGAACTGGCTGATTATCTGGTGCGCAAGGGAACGCCCTTTCGCGAAGCCCACGAAACGGTGGGGCGAATTGTTATGCGGGCAATTGAACGTGGGGTCGAGATACAGGGACTCGAATTGGAGGAATTGCGTTCGATGTCGGCCTTGATCGAGGCGGATGTTTTTGAAGCACTCTCTCTTGAACAGACATTAAGGACGAAGTCTCGAATTGGTGGAACAGCACCTGAATGTGTCGGGGAAGCCTTCGCCACAGCTCGCCGCAGCCAGATAGGATAGGGACTTCTCGGTCAACCACCCATCGACTAGAAAGGGGCGTAACATGGTTCCTCATCCCAAACTCATAGTTATGACGGCAAGTCTCATGGTGACAATTGCATGGGGATCGCTGGCACAAGGTCCCAGCTCAAACAAGAAGGCGTATGAACGGACCGGACTGGAAGTGACTTTGTCAGGCACGGCCACATTTTCAGGCCCGCCACCCAAAGCTCAAAAGATCGACATGTCTGCTGATCCTGAGTGCTACGTTGACAATCTCGATCCAGAAACCGAATCGGTGGTCGTAAACAACGAAAAGCTCGCCAACGTAGTGGTGTATGCTTCCAGTAACTTTATTCTCGACAACTATTCGTTCGAACCGTCGAGTGCAACTGTAGTAATGGAGCATAAGGGCTGTCGCTATGTGCCCCATGTGCTGGCAATACAGACTGGGCAGCACTTGTCCATTAACAACAGCGATCAGACCACGCACAATACTCATCCGACTCCAAAGATCAACCAGGAGTGGAATCAAAGCCAACCCGTCGGAGGGCGCCCATTAGCCAAGGCCTTTTCGCGAACTGAAGTCTCAATACCTTTTAAGGACAATCTGCATCCATGGGAGAAAGCTTACGTTGGCGTTTTTACCCATCCCTTCTTTGCTGTCAGCGACGCGAACGGTAACTTCAAGATTGAAGGATTACCGCCGGG
>DATKIS010000945.1:0-3510 GCA_035543975.1 Pyrinomonadaceae bacterium | reverse complement strand
GTGCTGGAATGAGAAGTATCCAACGAGTATTACCAACGACGCAGAAACGATGTGGGAACGAGATCACGAAGCCGTCACTGCGGAGTGATGTACTTTCATGTTTAGAGTTTTCAAAAAGTCAGCTACAGCTGTTGTCCTTGTCGCTGTCATCCTGATTCCGGTGTCGAGCGCATCTGGTCAACGCAAGGCGAGATTAACCGAGTCTGAAAACCTGGAGATTGCGCCGGTAGAGGTGGTTCAAGTTCTGGACCACGCGGTGAACATCACCGATGGAGTCCTAACAAAAACAGACAAGGGTTACGTGTTCAAGTGTTCGATTTCAAATAACCTCATTGTCCCGGTCAGCGGACTGGATTACATGTTGTTGGTGATTGACGCGAATGATTCGAGAGTAGCAGTGCTGAGCGCAAGTGAACGGCTGCAACTCAAAGATCGCGAGACGAAGGACCTGGTGTCTAAGACTTTTTTTGGGCTGAACGTAACCCGGGGATATCGATTGATTCTGATTCCCAATCGCGTTTTTGCTGCCGACTCAATCTGGGAAGTGCCCAAGCCGGTGGCCGCGCTCGAGGCGGTTTACTCCGGTGACTATTCAGTGATGCCCAGCGCGACTAGCTCAACCAATCTGGTAGATACCCCGATTGGAGGGAGCGTCATCCCGTAACCCCATCAGGAAGACCAAGGCTGGATTCTTTGATGGAAAGCGGTTCGGACGCATCCGGAAAATGATTTAGTAAGAGTTCGCTCGGACCAGTGTATGAAGCGGAGGATGGTGAAGAAGCCTTATGACTGAACTCCTGGAGCGTATTACGGTCAATCCCGAGCAATGCGGTGGTCGGCCCTGCATCCGCGGCATGAGAATAAGAGTTGTCGATATCCTCGATCTCTTCGCCGCGGGATTGAACGCGGAACAGATCCTCGAGGAATTGCCGGACCTGGAGATGGATGATGTTAAGGCGGCACTACACTTCGCCGCTCGGCGCATTGATCATCCAGTGCTGGCCGCATGACTATTTGGGTGGACGCGCAGCTATCGCCTGCCATTGCAAGCTGGCTTGGCGAGACTTTCAAGATGCGGGCTTTAGCGTTGCGGGACCTTGGACTGCGCGATGCTACCGATCGCGAAATATTTCTGGCTGCGCGCCGAGCTGGCGCAACGGTTGTAACGAAAGATGGTGATTTCGTTCGCCTACTCGAAGACCTCGGCCCTCCCCCACAGGTTATCTGGATCACGTGTGGCAATACTTCAAATGCTAACCTCAAACGGATCTTGACAGGTAGACTCCCGCGGGCCATCGAGTTTCTAAGACTGGGTGAAATGCTGGTGGAGATTAGCTGAGCAGGCAAAATTGGTGAGAGGTCGAATCAATGGGTCGGGGAATCAAAGGCTGCGGGTGCGCAACGGGTGTTCTGGTGGTTGTCTTGGCCGTGGCTGGATACGTAGGCTGGAAGTATGCCCTGCCGTGGTGGAAGGCAAAGCCTCCTCCGGCTTCGGGCAAGGAGCTTCAGGTCCACGTTCTGGATGTTGGTCCGGTTAATGGCGATTCGATCCTAATCATCTCACCCGAAGGCAAGACCATCCTGGTTGACGCCGGTGATACGGGCAAAGGCAAGGTCATCCTTGAAGCTCTGAAGCGCTACAACGTCCAGCAGCTCGATTACTTCGTCGCTACCCATCCACATCCCGACCATATTGGCGGTGCCGATGAGGTCCTTAAGGGGATCAAAGTTCTGCATGTGATTGACAGCGGACAAGGGCCGGATGTGCCTGAGTCACTCCTGCCGACGGTCAAACCTGCGGCGAACGCTGGTTCGGCCAAAAAGCCAACGGCGAAGAAACCGGATCGTTCGTCAGCGGTCACTAAGTTTTACGATGAGTACAAGGAGGCTGTAGCGCAGAGTGGCGCGCAATACGAGAAGTCTGAAGCCGGCAAGGCGTATGATCTGGGCGGCGGAGCTCGACTGACCGTGCTGGCGCCTGTCGAGCCGTTGTTCACCAGGGATCAGATCAAGACGGGCGGCAATCTGCCGAACGCCAATTCGATCGTGATGCGGCTTGATTACGGCGATTTCTCTATGCTGCTGCCGGGAGATGCGGAGGAGCAGACCGAGCATCGCACCCTCACCAAGGATCTGAATCTCAAGGCGAAGATTTTCAAGATTGCCCACCATGGCTCAAAGTACGCGACCACGCAGGATTTCGTCGCGCGAGTGAAACCGGAAGTCGCAATTATTTCCTGCGGCGATTGGAATCGTTATGGCCATCCATCACAGGTAGTCCTGGACCGGCTCAAAGCTGCGAATGTGAAACTCTACCGGACCGATTTGCAGGGTGAGATCACAATTACGACCAAGGGCAAGGAAAACGATTACGTGATCAAAGCGGCTAAAGAACCGAAGAGTGATATCTGGATCGGGCGGATGGCCCAAAAAGATGATTCGACGCGGTCGGGCTTCATTGCCTATGGCGACTTTGGACCGCCGCCGAAAACGAAGCCTGGTAAATAGTGGAAAACGGGTAAATGGTGAATGGTGAATGGTGAATGTCGAAGCCGTGGTTGAACCCATGCGGTACGGTAACGGCACCCTTAGTTTTCACTATTTACCCTTCACGATTTACTATTTACCAACCTTTACCATTTACCAACCAATGCCCAAACCAATCACTTATAGCGAGGCCGGTGTTGATATCGACGCCGCCACTCGCGCCACCGACAAGATCAAGGAACTGGCGAAGCGTACTTTCAACGACCGCACGCTCTCCGAAATCGGGAGTTTTGGCGGAATGTTTGACGGAGCTTTTCCTGGTCTGCAGCATCCCGTTCTCGTGGCCTCTGCGGATGGAGTAGGGACGAAACTGAAGATTGCTTTCCTTTCCGGTGTTCATGACACGATCGGACGCGATCTCGTAAATCATTGCGTCAATGACATTCTGGTTCAGGGGGCTCGGCCGTTGTTCTTTCTGGATTACATCGCCACTGGAAAGCTGATGCCTGAAGTTGTTGCCAGTGTGGTCGAGGGTATTGCGAACGGCTGCCGTGAAAATGGTTGCGTTCTGCTTGGCGGCGAAACAGCTGAGATGCCGGATTTTTACTCAACCGGCGAGTATGACGTGGCCGGCTTTATTGTTGGAGTGGCTGAGAAAGAACGCGTCATTGACGGCAAAGAAGTAGCTGCGGGTGACGTGTTGCTCGCATTGCCTTCCGTGGGACTTCACACTAATGGTTACTCACTCGCCCGCAAACTTTTCTTGGACGTTGCCGGCTACACGGTGGACACGCATCTGGACGAACTTGAAATGACCGTGGGCCAGGCGTTACTGCAGCCTCACCAGAGTTACCTCAAGCCGCTCGAAGGACTACTTAATTCAGGGATGATTAAAGGTCTCGCGCATATTACCGGTGGAGGACTGACGGACAACCTACCGCGAATTCTGCCTGAGGAAACTGCTGTCGAGATTAACGAAGGAAGCTGGCCGGTGCTGCCTGTCTTCACCCTGATGCAGCGGAT
>DATKIS010000944.1:0-2135 GCA_035543975.1 Pyrinomonadaceae bacterium | reverse complement strand
CCAAAGCGCCGTCAAGCCGGCGCACTCCAAATGCGCAAACAACTTTCCCTTGACAGTCTGGGGAAGGCCCTGTACGCTGCCCCCTAGATAATCTAGGGAGACCACATCATGGCAAAAGCTCGCACGGATCTAATGCAAGGGACGCTGGAGCTGCTCATCCTGAAGACGCTCTCGCGCGACACCATGCACGGTTACGGCATTGCCCAACGAATTCATGCCGTCGCAGATGATCTACTCAAGATAGAGGATGGCTCGCTCTACCCGGCGCTCTACCGCATGGAAGAGCGCGGTTGGATAACCTCCGAGTGGGACGTGTCGGAAAACAATCGGCGGGCGAAGTTTTACAAGCTGACCAAAGCGGGACGCAAGCAACTCGAAGCTGAGTCGGCCAACTGGGAGCGCGTGTCGCAGGCCATCTCCAGGATACTGCAAACTGCCTGAGCGTTACTGTCGTAAGGAGGGCGAAATGAAAGCGTTGTTTAAGGGTCTGTTCCATCGGTTTGACCGCGAGGTTATTGAGCGCCAGGTTGAAGACGAGTTGCGTTTTCACCTCGAACTCCTCACTGAACATCATTTGGAGAAGAACATGCCCTTGCCGGAAGCGCAGGATGCTACGCTGAAACGTTTCGGCAACGTTGAGCAGATTAAGGAGCACTGCGTAGAAATCAGCCGGAACAATCGCCCGATCATTCGGGCCTTGAAGTTTCTTCTGGTCCTGCTTTTTCTGGGCGGGGTCTCAATACGAATCTTTAGCCCCGAACTCCACCTTACCCGCGTGGGTGATGTTCTAATTATGGTGGCTGTGCTGGGGCGTTTGTTCTTTTACGTCCGGAGCCTGGGTCCTGCCCACTTCGCTTCACAACCCGGGACATCGTCGCCATTGATGTTAAATGACCCAACTCTCAGTTCCATTAGCGCCTATGACCAAAGGCGGCGCACCCCCCTGGAGCGCGTCATTTCCGATTCGTAATTCTAAATCCTTCGTTTAGAGGTGGGCACCACCCTCCGGCCCAACGCAAAAGATACAGCTCAAACCCGATAGCCGGCCTGTGGTGCGTATTCCAAACCAACCAGGACTTAGCGTAGTAGTGCTGGTTCCCTTGAGTCGAACCGGTGGGCGATGCCCACCTCTAAACGTAACGTTTCGCGCAAGACGTAGACGACCCGTGGCCTCCCGAGCTTGGAGTCTTGTTGAGGAAAACGCCGCGAACGTGAAAACCACATGCTGAAGATTAGGGGTTTGACGAAGACGTATGGCGGAAGGATCCAGGCGCTCAAAGGCGTTGACCTCGATGTCCCTTCAGGAATGTTTGGATTGCTGGGCCCTAACGGCGCCGGCAAGACGACCCTGATGAAGATCCTCGCCACGCTGCTCGAACCTGACTCAGGCACGGCCGAGATGAATGGCCTTGACCTGATAATTCAGAAGCACCAAGCGCGCCAGCTCCTCGGGTATCTGCCCCAGGAGTTTGGTCTCTATCCCACACTCACTGCGGAACAGACGCTTGATTATTTCGCAAAGCTAAAGGGCGTCTGGAATGCTAGAGAGCGCGCTCGCCTGGTCGACGCATTACTTGATCGGGTCAATCTTTCGTCATCTCGCCGGGAGCGTGTTGGTGGGTTTTCCGGTGGTATGCGCCAACGGTTGGGAATTGCGCAGGCAATCATCGGTCAACCGGAGTTACTCATCGTCGATGAACCGACTGCCGGGCTCGACCCCGAGGAGCGGGTGCGTTTCCATAACCTGCTGGCCGAGACCTTAGGCGAAAACACGGTGGTCATTCTCTCAACTCACATCGTTTCCGATGTCTCTAACCTTTGCAGCCACATGGCGATTATTCGGCAGGGCGAAATCCTGACTTCGGGTGCGCCGCAGCAGGCGATCCAACAGCTGGAAGGCTCGGTTTGGGCAGGGACTGTGCCGCGGGATCGAGTTGGCGATCTGCGCAGGAGTCACAAAGTAATCTCGTCGCAGATGTTTGGGGGGCAGCCGCGCTTGAAAGTGATTTCGAAGGGAGCGCGACCGAGTGAAGAGTTCACGGCCGTCAAACCGACGCTCGAAGACTATTACCTGAGCCAGGTCACCGAATCAAAGGACTAATCCCTTTGGAGTGCGCCGGCTCGACGGCGCCTTC
>DATKIS010000943.1:0-5773 GCA_035543975.1 Pyrinomonadaceae bacterium | reverse complement strand
AACGAGTCACCATGTAGAACACCTTGGCTCCCATGCGTACTGAGACGCTGCTGGAGAGCTGGTTTTTCATTTCGGTTTTTTCAGCGTGCAAAGTTTGCGACGACATTAATGGATACCTCAGGTGCTGGTTTGAGTAAGTCTTGATACAGGCGAACCGCGGAGTCGACCTTCGCGTCCCAACCGAAAAGTAATTCGGCTCGTCTCCGGCCTTCTTCGCCACGTGCTTTCCATTCGGATGGATGATTTACAAGGTCGCGTAAAGTCTCGGTTATCCCATTGATTACCTGGCCGGAATTGAAGGGTGGAATCAAGGACCCGACGCCATCATCGACAATCTCTGCCGGTCCTCCGAAATCGACTGCGATACAAGGCCTCGCGGAAGCCATCGCTTCCAACAACACAGCGCCTCCCGATTCACGCACCGACGGCAAGCAGAAAACGTGCGCGCGTTGCATCTCGGCGGCCACAGCGTCCAGTGATAAGGCGCCCTTAAAGAATGTTTGATCGGCAATACCCAGGCTCTCAGCTTTGTCTTTCCATTCGCCGGCCATCGGGCCATCGCCGACAATCGTTACTTCCACGGGAAACTCAGCGCGAACGCGAGCTGCCGCTTCAAGGAGCAGTGAGATTGCCTTGAAGGGAACCAGTCGGCCCACAAAAAGAATTTTCAAGGGATTCCCAGCTGCCGGTGGGGCTGGCCAGGGTGACGGCTTAAAACGATTCAGGTCGATGCCGTTCTCGAGCATTTGCACGCAGCGGCGACGATATCGGAGCTTGATACTGCTAACCGTGGCCCTGGTCGCGGTGAGAATTGTGGTTGCATTCCTGGTTGAGCCGATGACCGCGTCGATCAATTTGCCGAAGTTGCGAACGGGATAGAGCCACGTCGAGTCTTTTTTCAGAAACTCGTCGAACCCCGCTGGGGTTCCTAGCCCAGCATTCAGCGGACCAAGGATCACCGGTAAACCCAGTGTATGTAACCCCGTCGGGGCCATCGTGGAAACCGGGGTAACCGCGTGGGCCAGATCCCATTGCTCTCCCTGCTTCATGCGTCGTTTGAGGAGTCGCACCGCGGACCAGTCGTAGAAAAAGAAATCGAGCGAGGAAATGAGGAAGACAGAATGCTCGCTGTAAGGGAACAACTTTTTCGCGAAACGATAAAGCGGCCCGGCGAACCATTCGGTGTCGATGTAGATGATCTCAGAATCGCCAATGGGCGCCCCGGCATTGGTCAACGCTTCGCGATTTCTCACGTGAGTTACGAGAGTGACCGGCAGACGGGCGGCGAGTCGTGAATACCATTCCCAGCCGATCTGGGAAACTGATCCCATACCCGGCCCGCATTGATAGGCCGACAACAAGACGCGTGGTCCTGAAGCAGTGCTCATGATGATGCTCCCTTGTATTCGATCAATTGACGCTGCACGCCCTTTGACTGGTCGCGGCGGTAACTGAGCTGGCCGAAGAGAATTGGAACCTGCTGGAAGTGGGAATGAACGCCATACAACAACCGCGTTACCCAGTCGGTGGATTTCCAACCGACCTTGCTGGCAGTGCGTATAACTAGGGCGGAGAAAAAGGCGGCGGCCAGAATAAGAGGAATAAATGAATAGAAGAACGCCGCCGCTATGATGGAAAGCACTAAGAATGAGAGCAGGAAAGTACTGCGCACCAGGTTCGCTTTCGCTTCTCGTTCCCAAAGAGGAGTCGCGCTGCCACGCAGGTGTTGGGAGACTTCAGCGTAGGCGTGTCCTGTGCGAAACGCCCGTTTCCAGTATTGCGAGAAATGCGTGATGGCCAGATCGTGGCCGGTCATTGGTTCATCGATGTGCTGGATTGAGAAACCCTGAGCCCGCATGCGCGCACACATTTCGGGTTCCTCGCCGGCGATCAACCTTTCGTCGTATCCGCTGACTTTTTCCAACACGGGGCGGCGCATCAGGGCGTCGCCACCGCAGTAGTCAGCAGCACCTGCGGGCGAAATCCAATCAAGATCGAGCGCCCGGTTGTAGAAAGATCCTTTGGTGTTGGTCTCGCGCCGGTTTCCGCATACTACGGCCACCCGTGGATCCGCAAAGGACTTCATCGCGGTCTGGACAAAATCAGGAGCGAGGATGGTGTCGCCATCGAGGAAAAGCACAAACGGGGCAGTTGCCTCGCGCCAGCCGGCATTGCGGCCGAGCGCTGCGCTGGGCCGGTCAGGCCGAACCGAGATGACCTTAGCGCCAAGCCATTTTGCCCGTGAGGCGCTGCCGTCCGTGGAATTAGAATCCACATAAATGATTTCCACTTTGCCGTTAAATCGCATTGCCTGGATCGACTCAATGCACCGAGCCAACCGCAAACCTTCATTGCGTCCGATTACCACGACCGAGAGTGATTTCTTCGCATCCGAATTCATTACACCGATCCTCCTTCAAGTAGCTGGCGATAGTTGGAAATTCCCGCGGTCTGTGAAAAACGTTCCACCAGCGACTTCCGTCCCCGCGAGACGACGTCGTTGAGCAAGTCAGGCGAGGCATCCAGGAGGCTTCTGATATGGGTAGCGAGCGACTGGGCGTTGTTGGCTTCGAAGTGAAAACCTGTAGCGCCATCCTCAACCAACGAACCGGCACCACCGCTGTTGGGAACCAGGACCGGCACTCCGGCTGCCATTGCTTCCAGGATCGCCAGCCCGAAAGGTTCATTCGGACACAGGTGGACTAACAAATCGGAAGCGGCCAGTTCCTTTTCGACCTCAGACGTAAAACCGACGAAGGTGACGTTGGGGTTCCGTTCCGCGGCGCGCGCGCGCATCGTGTCCAAATCCCAACCCGTGCCCAGCACCCGAATCGAAACCTGGCCCAGTTCCGGTGTTTGGTCCAAGGCGTTGAGCAGCAGATCGATACGCTTGATGGGATCAACGCGGGAAACTACCACCAGCTTGGTCAAGCCGGCCCGCGCGAACTTAGGTCTCTTGCGGCATCGCAGGATATGGTCGTAAGTAAGGAAGTTTTCGACCACGATTATTTTGTCGGCGCGGACGCCGTTGGCGATTAGTCGGGTTCTCACGAAATCTGAAACGGCTACAAATGTCACGTGGGTGCCGTTGAGTCGTCGTTTGCGGCCATAGCTGGATAGCTCGTCAGCGCCGCCATGGACTACGTGCAAGTGCGTTAACTGCCGGCGATAAAGCGCGTTCCAGGCGACCGCAGCCAGGGAATGCACCACGCCGGTGGCGATGAACGCGAGCTGCTGGTGGCGCGCGAAGAAAGGCCGCAGTTGGATAGCAAAGTCGATCGGCGACTTGAAAGCGCAGGTAGCGAAACCGAGCCGGCGCGCCTCGGCTAGAGCTTCACCATCGGGCGCGAACACGACGATGTCGAAGTCGTTCCTCAGCCCCTGAGCCGTAGCCAGGGCCATTCGCTCGGTGCCGTAAAGCCCGCCGCTGTGTAGTGCGTAGATAAGTGTAGTTTTCATGATTCTTACTTCCAGAGCAGACGTATCAGGAATCCGCGGGCAGCGCGTTTGGGTCCCCTTTTCTGGGCGATCACCGCGCTGGAGAGATCTGAGCCTCCCCGGTCTAATTGCACGCGAGTCAGGATTGCGCCAATAACCGGAGGACCAATCCTTTCGAGCAGTTTTAGTGAGCGTTTGATCTCACCCCGATTAACTCCGCCGGCCTGAACCACCAGCACGGTGATATCAGCCAGACTCACGAGGAGTTCTGCCTCAGCGCAGAGCAAGGCTGGTGGCGCATCGATCAAAACCATTTCGTATTTCTTCTTGAGTTTATTTAGAGCTGCGGTGGTTAGGGTGACGGTGGGTGCGGCCGTTGGCTCGCTGGTATTGCTGGTCGACAGACGCGCCGGCAAATTATCGTCCGCGGGGGCTACTGATCCGTTCAACCGGGCTCCGCGTTCCAACAACTGGAGGAATCCCGGGCGGTTGTGCATATCGCGGTAGCGTTCATCCGGACTGTAGGAATTTGCTTCAACGGCAATCGCCGCCACCCCCAGGGTGTTGAGCGCGCGCGTGACGTCAAGCACAGTGGTCGTAGTTCCTTCGCCAAACTGTGTCGAGGTGAACAAGACAATCCTGCTTCCCTGCGTGCGTCTTTCGCGATCCAGGTTCGTTGCCATCCGGGCCAAACGGTCTTCGGCCAGGGCCACGGTGTGTTCATCATGTCGGGCGGGAATCACTCCGAGGGGAGGGAATCCGGCAACCTTTTCAAGTTCATTGGCCGCGTGAATGCGTGGGTCAATGAAGTCGATAGCGACCGGCACGATGATTCCGAGAGCAAAGGCGAGGATCGCGAAGATGATCCCAAACTTTTTGTGGCCCGACTTGTTGGGAGAGAGCGGCTCCCGCGCCTGGGTGCTGACGTGGACGAAACCTGGGGCAGTTGCTTCAAATGCCAGGAAGGAGATGCGGTCATCAATCTCGTTGAGGCGTTGTTGGGCGCGGACCAGGTCGGCGGCGAGGGCCAGGGCTGCGTTATATTTCGACGCGAAGTTTTTAGCTTGCGCTCCCTGCGCATCCAGTTCGGCACTTAACCGTTGTTCAGTTTGTTGGGCCTGCATCAGCACCGACCGCTTTTGAAGCAAGAGGACTTTTCTCGCAGATTCTTCGGTCTTGCCGGCGAGTCGCTCGGTTTCCTGGTCGATATCGGTCATCTCCTTCTCGATGGCCTTGCGCCCGGGATGCTCTGCTGTCATGCCACTTAGCTTGGTGATTAAGGTGCTGCGGCGAGTATTGAGATTTGCTTTTAGGCTGGCGATGCCCGCGTCGTGATCTGAGACTTCTTTGGCGAAGGCGCTGGCAGCGTCTCCGTCGACCCCCTGGTTCTTCTCCAATGCTGAGATTTGTGATTCGGCATCGATCCGTGTGCGACGCGCTGAGTTTGAGGCTTCGCGGCTGTTGACCAGAAATTGATCGTAGGGATTGAGAAAACCTTCGCTGAAGGTCGTGACGCCAAGGTCCTGGGCAATACCCGCCCGCGCAGTTTGAGTGTTGACAATAGTGTCGGCGGCTTTCTTCCGTTCCTCTTTCAGACGGGCAATGCGCTCGTCGTTTTGAAAGAACTCCTCTTTGCGTTGCATGCCTACATACGTGTCCACCACGGCATTGACTATGTCAGCCAGACCCTCTTTTTTCTTGTCTTCCAGACCAACTGTAATCAGATAAGTGTCAGCCACGGGCTTGATGTCGAGGCTGCCCGCTAAGCGCTCGGCCGCGGAGCGATCGGTATCGGTCGGCTTCTGCCAGAGGGAGCGTTTGTCGCCGAGCTTCTTCAAAGCTTCGAGGACGATGTCGTAGCGGTTGACCGTCTTAACTTGTTGCTGCACGTATTCGCGATATTGAGAATTTGATTGCAGCTCGAGGTCTTTATCGGAAGACAGGTTCTTTTGAAACCGCGGCGAGATGAAGAGGGCTGCCTCGGTGTAGTAAGTGTGACGTCCCATCACGAGTGCCGCTGGCACCCCGACTGCCAACACCAACAGGAATACCGCCAAGCTGATGATTTTGTGCGAGCGAACGCTGAGGAACGGGTTAGGCATCCGCCCGCGGGGAGGCGTGCTCGCGGGAGCGATTGCCGAACTCAAGTCCTTCGCCGGTGTCGGTTCAGGGGTTTGTTCCTGGTCGTCCGCAGCACCGGGCTGAACAACCTCAAGATTTTCCAGGGCGGTGCTCATTTGGTTTTACTCATTAATGTCTTGGTGAAGAGCAGCATCGTGGTAAAGGGCGCGACCTTGTCCATCACGTAACCGATTTTCGATAGACGGCGTTCAGG
>DATKIS010000942.1:0-3187 GCA_035543975.1 Pyrinomonadaceae bacterium | reverse complement strand
GCAAAAGGTGTCGGACAGTTCTGTTAAGGAGGAGCGGCCATTGCTCTACATGATTATCGAGCGGTTCAAGAACCAGGATCCGGCACCGACCTATCGCCGTTTCCGGGAACAGGGTCGTCTGGCCCCCGAAGGCTTGCATTACATATCAAGCTGGGTGGATGAAACGCTGACCACTTGTTTTCAACTGATGGAAACCGAAGACCGCAAACTGCTCGATGAATGGATTAGTCACTGGGACGACCTCGTCGATTTCGAGGTTGTCCCGGTAATTTCATCGGAGGCGGCGGCGGAAAGAGTTGCAGTTCGAACACCATTCGGCAACGAGCAAGACGTCTAAATGGCTGAGATCAGCAAATGGCTAACGCATGAAGATCAGAAGGATTTGTTTGAACTCTTATTCGCAGCAACTCTCAACCTGTTGTTCCTCCTCCTGATTTCTCCGGTGCTCTGGATGCTGGGCACGCCAACGTTGACGCTCGTCCTGGCCCAGGGCTATGGCCTCCTATGGGTTGGCCTTCTTGTAAGCACTGCGCTGCTTAAGTTTGCTCACCGGCTGTTCAAGGTGAATATCTACGATCATGCCAACGCGTTTGTGATTTCCAACCTGATAGTCAGTTGTCTTTGGCAGGCAGGCTGGGCGTTGTTTGCAGCCAGTACTGTCCATAATTTCCGGAGCGGCGCACCAATGGGAACGGTGGTGCTGCTGTATCTCATCGGGCTCCTTTCCTGCCTCACCGCGTTCCTCGCAGTCTCGTCCTTTTTTCAGGGCCACATTTACAAATTCGTCAGCCTGCCAGTTGCGCTCCTCGTCTTCATTATAGTGAGTCTGACTTTATAGGGGCCTTTCCCAAGAAACCGCCCCACACTCTCACGGCGGTTGGACCGTCCCTCCCGGATTATGTCTTGCGCCTCAGTTTGAACAAGAATATCCTGTCGGCCTTCAATCAAGCGTTCCACTAACACGGTCGTGTATTCCGCACGTTCGGACGAAACCCTATGAAACAATCCAGTCGTTATGTCAGTCTGCTGTGTGCTGTCGCCATGCTGTTCGCCGCGATACTGGGTTGCGGCAAAAAGGGCTCCAGCCCTCAACCGGAATGGACTAAGGCCCGGAAAGTTGCGGGCAAAGAGCAGGGTCTGTCGCACGTTTCGGGGATAGTAGTCGATGACAAATTCGCTTACGTGACGATGGGCGGAACCATCGCCGATCAAAACCAGGGAACCAGCGGGCTGCGAAAAATCTCCCTCGACTCGGGTGAGGTTACCAATCTCGACAATGGCCAGACCATGCCGCAATCTGAGAACGGCGGTATAGCGAGTGACGAAAAGTTCGTTTACTGGAATGCGGGCGGACGCATCTGGCGCATCGCCAAAGAAGGAGGACAGCGCGAAGCGGTCGCCTCGGAATATGTCGGTATTGGCGTGGACCTGGTGGTAGACGATGAAAGGGTTTACTGGGCCAATCATGGTTACTACTCGGCTGACATTCCAACCAGGCCAAGTCCGATCTACATGGTGCCCAAGCAAGGTGGCGCAACCGCGATCTTTGTGGACCAGCAGCATATCCCCCACAGTCTGGTGGCGGACGAAGGGTTCGTCTACTGGGTGACCCCGTCCAGCATTTTGAAACAAGCTAAATCAGGTGGGACTCCACAAGTGGTTTACCAGGCCACTAACAATGAAGGCGTCGATGAATTGGCTCAGGATGCCGGCAATCTTTATTTTGGTTTTCGCGGCGCCGGAGAATCGCGCTGGGCCTTGCGCAGAGTTTCCAAGCAAGGTGGCGAGCCCCAGACCCTCGTCAAAAGATATTCGACCAAGCCCGTCGCGGTGGATGATACCAACATCTATTTCTTCGACGAGGAGGGCATGACGAGTGACGTAATCTGCAAAGTCGCCAAGTCAGGCGGCGAGGTGACGAAGCTTGATACTGGTTATTCCAGCGGCGTTATCGCCCAGAGCAAAACCCTCATCTATTTGGCCGGGTTGGACAACATCTATAGCCTGGCGAAATAGATTCTTTCGCCTATCGGCGCCTGCCCTGCGTCTAAACGATCACGCGCTGAATTTTCGACGGCGAATTGTGTCTACTCACGCGCTGAGTAGCAGTACCCTGAGGTTTTCTCTGTGCCATCTTTGCGTTCTCCGTGTCTCTGTGGTGAGGGTTTCCGCCGTTTTCCCACCAACGAGACACAAAGGCGGCATCGAGATTCGGAAATTAGGTCACTACTCCATGAGTCGGCTATTGTCTTTAGGCGAGGCAACTAAGCTATTATTGACGAAATCAAACAATCCTCTCCTTTTCAACTGTTCTAAGAGGTAGCAATTATGACAAAAGTACGTATCGCCGCTCTGATGACCGGCTTCTTCTTTCTGCTGGCTGGGGCGCAGTTGATCAACGCGCAGGATCCAGCGTCGCAGCTGACGCCGGCCGATGCGCAGACTGACGAGCAAAAGCAGAAAGAAAAGGAAGCGGCTGAGAAGAAAGCGGCGGCCTTGCTGGAGCAGATTGTCGGCGAAGTACAGGTGCTCAAGCTGCCTGAGAATCGTATTCGCGTGCAAATTGCGGCCGGAGATTTATTGTGGAAGCGTAATGAAGCGCGCGCCCGCTCCATGTTTTCAATGGCCGGGGATGCCGTCGCCGAGATGATCCGGAGCACAGATGGCAATTTGCAGCGTTCCGGCGCGCAGTTGCGGCAAGAGGTGGTCCTGACTGCGGCACAGCACGATGCAGCGCTGGCCTACCAGCTTCTGGCGTCTACCCGATCATTAACGCCCGCTACCGAGGCGGTAAATAATTTTCGCAGGCCCAGCCCGGATTTCAATCTGGAGGACAACCTCCTGACACGAGTTGCGGCCATCGATCCAAAGCTGGCCGCGCAGAAAGTGGAGGAGGCACTAGCGAAGGGCCAGTATCCCAATACGCTGGCGCAGGTGCTCGCGAAGCTACAGCCGCAGGATAAAGAAGCAGCCGCTAAGCTGACGTCAAAGATAGTCAGCAAGTTGCAATCGGAGAACATGCTGGCGAACGCGCAAGCCCAGTCACTCGCGATGAATCTCCTGCGCGCCGGCCCGCTGCCAGCGCAGAGTGCTACGGGCAATGCAGCGGCGACTGCGAGTCAGACCACGGCTAATCAAACCTCAAACTGGATCCGGCCAGGGAATGGACCCGTGCTTCCTGAGCCAT
>DATKIS010000941.1:0-2790 GCA_035543975.1 Pyrinomonadaceae bacterium | reverse complement strand
GACAGTCGCCCCCGGCACGGCTGCTCCGTTGGCGTCGATCACCGTCCCACTGATGCCGCCCTTATTCGTTTGCCCGAAGGCGGTCACTGTCAGCAGCAAAACAACCGCGATAATCTGCGTCGATCGCATAAGTAGATTCCTCTCTGTTTATCCAGGGTGTAAGGGCCGAGGGCCTTTACCTGGTTGTTTTGTCGAATGACTGGTAAGGTCTGCGCCTGCCAGCCCCTGTTGGTGATGTCGTCGTCGCCGAATGCGACCGGCTATACATTCGCTTTACCTCTTTGAAAAAAGCGCTTTACCAGCGGCTTTGAAATCGAGGCAGTCAGGCGTGGCGAGTGAAAGCTCGGCCCGGGTCGGATGGGCCGAAGCGTCTACTCGCAGCTAGGATCAAGCGGGGGAAAATAAATTATCGGGAATCGAACTAACCTCTAACACAATCCGCAGGACTTATCTGTCATTGGGTTCGCAGAACCTGTTTCATTCCTGCGTTTTTTTTGCCTACCTAACTGGCCTCGGGGTCAACCATCTCGAACAACGGCGTAAAGTTTTGCAGCGTGAACCCGACCGGCTTACTTCTGCGCGGCACGGTAACTGGTCGGCGTCGTCCCCGCGTGTCTTTGAAACAGGGCACTGAAGCGGCTGTGGGTGTAGCCGACCCGGCGCGCGATCTCGCGGACGCTCAGATCTGTTTCCACTAACAACCGCGTCGCCTGCTCTATGCGCGCCTTCACGATGTACTGGTGCAGTGCGAGCCCCGTTGACCGCTTGAAGAGGTGCGCGAGGTGATGAACGCTGATGCCGGTGGCGTCCGCGATGTCGGCGCGAACCAGGTTCCCCGCGAGGTTTTCCCTGATGAAATCAGTTACTACTCTCAGTTTTTGCGGCGTCAGCCCGTCCGAGACCGTTTCCAATAAGAATCTTCCCCCTACCTTTGATAGGCGAATTCCGGCGCGAAATGTGCTAAGCAGGTCGAACTATCTTTTTTGTCTTGAGAGTCAACAAAGCCCATCATGTTACTCATATGCGTTGTTCTGCTCTCTCGTCAAGGTGCTCGACTTCGGCCTAACCAAGCTAACTGAGACGGCCGAGCTTGGAGCCATTAGATCGCTCGGCGAGGCGGTCGGGGTCTCGCGGTCGACCGTCTTTCGCCATTTGCATTCGCCTGATCCATGCTGCTCCAACGATGACGTCGAAATGCGGGCACAGATCCAGAGCGTAGCTTTGGAGATGCGCTCTTACGGTTATCGCCCGATCACCGCAGAACTGCACCGGCGTGGCGTGATAGTCAATCATAAGCGTGTTTTGCGCCTACTGCGCGAAGACAATCTGCTTTGTTTGCGGCGGCGGGCTTTCGTGCGGACGACCGACTCTAATCACCAGCTGACGGTTTATCCCAACCTGGCGCGCGGGTTGGAACTTTCAGACATCAATCAGCTCTGGGTATCCGACATTACCTACATCCGCCTGCGGCGTGAGTTCGTCTATCTCGCCGTCATCCTGGATGCTTATAGTCGCCGCTGCATCGGTTGGGCGCTTTCCCGTCACATCGACACGCAACTGACGCTGGCGTCCTTACCCATGGCTTTGCAAACGCGCACTATTCAACCGTGGCTGATGCATCATTCCGTTCGCGGCGTGCAGTATGCGGCCGCAGATTACCTCGCCCTTTTGCTCGAACCTCAGATCCAGATCAGCATGAGCCGCACCGGCAATCCCTATGACAATGCCAAAGCCGAAAGGTTCATGCGCACCCTCAAGTACGAAGAGGTTTATATGAACGATTACGAAACGCTCGCCGAGGTCCTGGCCTCGATCCAGCATTTCATCGATGCAGTCTATAATCGGAAGCGACTTCATTCGGCCATCGGCTACCTGCCGCCGGCTGAGTTTGAAGCCTCGCTTTCACCACAAATACTTTCTTAACTTTCTGTGTCATTTCAGGGGTGCACTACACGTTGTTGGCCAAGACGCCAGAACAGGAGTGCCAACTGACTTGGTGTGGATGCCCCTCGATCCTGGACTTGATCGATGAATGACTTAATGTCGAAACCCTGATCCACGTGGGCCAATTCAACTAGATTTCAACTAGTCTCTTTCTTCTCCCTTTCTCGATCAAGAACCGACGATCTTGGTGAACCTTTCGACGGGATTCGGCTTGATTCAGGAACTCTCCCGACTCGCCGACTGCCAATATTCCGAACTTCGTGATGCATTCCGATCCGACAAGCAATTCACTGCCGTTTAGCTTGTTAACGATCTTGAACTGATACCGAATATCGGGATGCTCGCACAATTCACAAGTCTCGACCGGCTGTATGAGGTCGTACGTCTCTCCAGAGTAAACCCACTCACGTAGCGCTACCTTCAGACTGCTCCTTTCCTCACTCAACGGCAGGAGGTTCGCAGCGCTTCGCTCGGTCCAACTCATTCGGGATGCCTCCAATGTTCGCGTTAAGCCACGGTACATGTCAGGAAGTGGCGCGAGCACTGAGCAACTATAACCACAACTACTGCCGAGCGATCAACCGTTCCGAGTGTTTTGGATAACTCGGAATTGACAACTTTCCGCCAGGGCTGGCGAACTTCCGGCGAAGGTAGAGATAACTAGAGGTTATTGCTCTTGAACGCAACCATTGGGGCTCGTCATATCGGGCTGGTCTGCTTCGTCGCAGATCCATTTGACCCTCCTGGACAGGAACGCTTCGGTGGCGGGCACCTATTCCTTTTCGACCTAGGTCGATTCCTCGTCAACGACGGATTCCGAGTTACTTACTTCACGAGAAGAAATAG
>DATKIS010000940.1:0-2231 GCA_035543975.1 Pyrinomonadaceae bacterium | reverse complement strand
CAACCGCAACGCGCTGGCAGCAGCTTTCGTGCTGCGGCCGGAGTTTGTGGCGAAGTACGGTGGATTGAACAACACGCTGTACGTCAACGAACTGTTCAATACGACGGGCATCTCGGCCACGGCTGCCGAGAAGCAGGCGCTGGTGGATGGCTTGACGAACAACACGGAGACGCGGGCGAGTGTGCTGCGTAAGGTCGTAGACGGCACGGTCGTAATCAGTGAAGGCAACGTGCAGTTCACCACGACTTACGGACAGGCATTCATCACTCAGGAGAACAACCGCTTGTTCGTGTACCTCGAGTACATCGGATACCTGAGAAGGAATCCTGACCAGGCGGGCTTCGTCTTCTGGCTTGGCAAGCTGAACCAGTACAACGGAGATCCGTTCCAGGCCGAGATGGTGAGAAGCTTCATCCTGTCGCCGGAGTATCGCAATCGCTTCGGACAGCCATAGAACAAGAGGCGTATAGAGTACCCCCGCAAGCTAAAGCCTGGACTCTATACGCCTGTAACGCTTCGGCCAACTTTGAGACTCGACAACTCAGAGATAAGAACGATCCACGAAAGAATACGAGGTAACCCGAACAAAGATTGTTCGGGTTACCTCGTATGGTTTTCCTGGATCAGTTCTGTCTGGCTGCCGAGGAGCCAAAAGCTATTGAGTCTGGCGATAGTCTACGCGACTGCGCGGTCGGTAATCTCCAGTCCCTTATCGATGATCGCAAACGCCTCGCGCATCTCGGCCTCAGTAATACACAGCGGTGGGTTAGTAAAGAACGTATTCCAGCGCACGAGCGTGTAGAGTCCTTCGGCACGGAAAAACTTACCCAACTCCTGCATCTCCGGAGACGATCCGTTGAAAGGCGCCATCGGTTCGCGAGTCTCTCGATTGCGGACCAGCTCGACTATTCCAAAGAGACCGATGTTCCGGGTCGTGCCCACCGACGGATGTCGCGCGTGGAGATCTTCCAGCAGGCTGCGCATCAAAGTCCCCATGTGGCGCGCGTTTTCAATCAGGTTGTCTTCTTCGTAGACGGCAATCGTCGCCAGCGCCGCGGCGCAGGCTAGCGGGTGACTGTTATACGTGAGACCGCCAAAAAAGACGTTCTTCTCGAAGTGATCGGCGATCTGACGTCGCATTCCCACCGCCCCCAGCTGCACGTAGGCGCTGGTCAGGCCCTTGGCCATTGAAATAAGGTCAGGCACAACTTTCCAATGGTCCACCGAAAACCATTCGCCGGTGCGGCCGAAGCCGGCCATCACCTCGTCGGCGATCAGCAGAATCCCGTACTTGTCACACAGCGCTCGCAACCCCTGCATGTAGCCATCAGGTGGAACCAGAATTCCGTTGGTCCCGACGACCGGCTCGACGATGATTGCGGCAATCGTCTTAGGCCCTTCAAGTTCAATGACTTCTTCAGTCCGCGCGAGGACGAGTTCAGTCGTGTCCATGCCTTGCTGAATGCCGTGGTAAAAATCGGGAATACGAAAGACACCGGGGATGCCGGGCTCGGCAGCCCAACGGCGCGGATCGCCGGTAAGCGTTAAAGCGCCCGCCGTGCCGCCGTGATAGGACCGGTACCTGGCACCAATCTTGTGTCGTCCGCTGAACATCCGCGCGATCCGAATCGCATTTTCGTTTGCCTCAGCTCCGCCGTTGGTAAAGAAAAACGCGTCGATGTCACCCGGCGTAATCTCTGCCAACTTAGCGCCCAGGCGCGCGCGCACCTCGGTGGCCATAAACGGATTTGCATAGGGGAGCGTCGCGGCCTGTTCCTGGATGGCCCGAACCACACGCTCGTCGCCGTGTCCGATGTTGACGCACATCAGCTGGCTGTTGAAATCGATGTAGCGTTTTTCTTCAGGGGTCCAAAAGTAGATGCCTTTAGCGCGCGCTACCGGAATCGGATCCACGGCAGCCTGAGCGGACCATTCAAAGAGAGTATGGCGTCGACAGAGATCGACAATTTCATCGCCGGTCATCGTTTCGTAGGTTGTTGTCATGAACGCCGATGCTACCCAAATCCTGGCGAGTCCACAACTCAAGAGGTGATCACGCTTTGTTGCATGAATGTCGAAGTCTCCCGCTCCTGGCAAAAGAAGGACGATCCACGAATAAACAAGAAACGTCACGAAGAACCGCTTGTTCGGCGGTGTGCGTGTTATTCGTGGATCGTCTTCATCGTGAATGTTGAATTAATCACGCTGCTGCAATGAAGTGACCAAAACAA
>DATKIS010000939.1:0-3092 GCA_035543975.1 Pyrinomonadaceae bacterium | reverse complement strand
CTTTCGTTGATACTCGCCTTGAAGCTCGCTTGAATGCGGGATGGGAACCGAGGCCTTCAATGTCCTGACCTTGAATAAAGGCCATGATCTTTTCATCGTTGAGAGCCGCGGTGCGGAGTTCTGCTTCGGTTACTTCCGGGGCGGCCAGAACGCGCGAACGCAGTTTGCCGTTTACCTGGATCGGTATCTCCAGTTCATCACGAAGGGCCAGGACCTGATCGGCTTGAGGCCATCGAGCCGAACCGATCAAACCGCCGGAGTGGCCCAGCTGTGCCCACATCTCCTCCGAAAAGTGTGGAGCAATTGGCGCCAGCATCAGGACCAGGGCTTCCAGAGCTTCCCTGACGGCGAAGACTTCCCCCTCCGAAGCCGATGAGGGATCGGCATTCAGATCGCCGAGTTCATTAAACAGTTCCATCAGCGCCGCCACGATGGTGTTGAGATGCAGCGCCTCGAAATCGCCGGTTACCTTGACGATCGTTTGGTGGGTCTTGCGGCGGAGCGCGCGAACCTTCTGCTCGACTTCCTCAACTGCCGAACCAGGCCGGGCCGATCCCGGCCCTGCTGAGCCGGTGTTGACCAAACGTTCATGCCAGCGCCAGACCATTGTGTAAACCCGGCGAAGAAACCTCACCGCGCCTTCAATTCCACTCTCAGACCAGCGCAGCTCGTTTTCTACTGGCGCTGCAAACAGGATGAACAGCCGCGCAGCATCAGCTCCAAAGATCTCGATCATCTCGTCGGGATCGACACCGTTGCCGAGGCTCTTGGACATGGCTTTCCATTCATCGGTACCTTCAATCCGATTGGTCACCATTCCCTGTGTCAGCAGTCTCTTCACCGGCTCGTCAAAGGAAACGAGGCCCAGGTCGCGCATAAACTTCGTCCAGAAGCGCGTGTAGATCAAATGCATTACCGCATGGGAGTCGCCGCCGATGTACTGATCCACCGGCGTCCAGGCGTTGGCCAGCGTCGTATCAAACGCAGCGGACTCATTTTTCGGGTCGCAGTATCGGAAAAAATACCAGGACGAATCGACGAAGGTGTCCATCGTGTCCGTTTCTCTCCGGGCGTCACCTCCACAGGTCGGACAAGTAGTGTTGACAAACTCAGGCACACCAGCCAGCGGCGACTCGCCCGACCCGGAAAACGCCGCATGCGCCGGCAACTCGACGGGCAGGTCCTTTTCCGGGACCGGCACGACGCCGCACTTCGCGCAATAAATAATCGGAACTGGAGCTCCCCAGAACCGCTGCCGGGAAACGCCCCAGTCTCGAATGCGATACGTGATAGCGGCCTCTCCAAAGCCGTGCTCCTCAGCGTTGCGGGCCATTTCCTCAATGGCGTCGGCTGAAAGCTTTCCGCTCCAGTCGCCGGAGTTGACGAGAATGCCGTAGTCGGTGAATGCATGAGGCATCGCCATTGACTGATCTTCCTGTAACGGGTCGTGGGCGATCGATTCCTGCTCGTGGGTGATCCGCTCGATGACTCGACGAATAGGCAGCGCATACTTTTGCGCAAACTCATAGTCGCGCTCGTCGTGGGCGGGAACGCTCATCACCGCCCCGGTGCCATATTCCATCAGGACGTAGTTTGCCACCCAGATAGGAATGCTCTCGCCGCTAAAGGGGTTGACCGCCAGGAATCCCGTGTTGATTCCCTCCTTCTCTTCTTCTTCACCCGGGTTCGTGTGGCGTGACTTTTCAACCTTGATTCTATCGGCAAACGCCATCACTTCGTTTTTCAAGGGCGAAGGCTGGAGCAGTTCGTCAACCAGCGGGTGCTCTGCCGATAGCACAATTGCGGTGGCGCCAAAGATCGTATCGATGCGGGTCGTGAAAACCCGTACCTTCCGATCGCTATCCTTCACGGTAAAGTCGATGTAGGCGCCTTTGCTCCGGCCCACCCAATCGCTTTGGCGTTTGAGCACCTTTTCCGGCCAGCCGCTCTCAATTTGCTTGATGTCTTCGACTAACTCCTCCGCGTAGTCAGTAATGCGCAGAAACCATTGTTCAAGATCTCGCTTCTCAACGGGCGAATTGCAGCGCCAGCACACTCCGCCCGAGGATTGCTCGTTTGAAAGGACCGTGCCTTCCTTGGGACACCAGTTAACCGGGGACTTCTTCTTATAGGCAAGACCGCGTTCATACATTTTCAGAAAGAACCACTGGTCCCATTTGTAGTAGTCGGGGCGATGGGCCGCAATTTCGCGAGACCAGTCGTAGCTGATCCCCAGGCGCTTCATCTGCCCGCGCATGTGCACGATGTTTTCTTCGGTCCAATCGCGCGGATTGACGCCTCGCTTGATCGCCGCCTGTTCAGCCGGCTGGCCAAAGCTGTCCCAGCCGATGGGATGCAGCACGTTGAAGCCCTGCAGTCGCTTGTACCAGGCCAGTGCGTCTCCGATGGAGTAGTTGCGCACGTGGCCCATGTGCAGAAAGCCCGACGGGTAAGGCAACATTTCGAGACAGTAAAACTTCGGCCGCTGATCGTCGTCATCGACTTCAAAAGCCCGCGTCTCATCCCAGTGCTGTTGCCACTTCTTTTCAATTTGTTGTGGAAAGTATTTTTCGTCCATGATCTTCTCTGTCCTATTCAGAACTCTACATTAAAACACTGTGAACGAGCGCACCAAGCTTCGGCCAACCGGTGCGCCGTTAAGCTATTAATCTGTGGGGTAGAGATTCGCCGCTCCGCTAAACGCGCTAGAACGCGCGATGCAGAAGCGGCACCGTTAGGAGGAGTTTCGTGCGTGCTGGATGCCCTACTGTCGTCATGGCAAGCATTTTAGTGAAGATGTTGAAAACTGTCCAACGCTTGAGCAAGGGCCTTGAATTCGGAATCTCTGGGCAGCCTCTGTGTTCTTTGTGTCTTCGTGGTAAGTGTTTTCCGCCGTTTTCCTAACACAGAGACACTGAGTAGACAGAGGACGCACAGAGAATTAATCACCAGGACACTCCTGCTTTTGACTTTAGGCGCTGCCGTTCTCAACAAAGGACCGAAGCATATTGAGGTTTCTCAGATCCGCGCGGGGATCGTCGTACGGCGTTTCCAGGATGAACGCAGCATGAGCCAATTTTGGATGTTGGGCC
>DATKIS010000938.1:0-3741 GCA_035543975.1 Pyrinomonadaceae bacterium | reverse complement strand
TGGTCTCCGCTAACGCTGCGACCACCGGCTACTATCTTTCTACGCCTCCGGTGTGAAGACTCACCACCGGAAAAATAGAGAAGCCGTCCACGAAATGAATCGCAGACGGCTTCCGGTGAACTGTTGGGATTGGCCTGAGGCTGACTGTATGCGCTTCCTGAAAAGGAGGAGCATCAAGCAGTAAGACTACTGAACCTTATCCTAACGAGTTAATTCTGGTTCAGAGGTCAGGCCGCAGCCACCTCACTGTGATAAAAACTCATATATTTAGAATCACCTCCTTTCCAGTGTTGCGGGGATAATAAAATACAAGTGCTGAGGCGTCAATTAAATTCTTAACAATTATTAGTGACGATCGGTCTCGAAGTAACAACTTCAAAAACGATCCACCAACCTCCACAAACAAACCGTGTTTGGGTTGGTTCGTGAAAATTCGTGGATCTCTTTTTTGGTTCCGGTCGTTGACCTGATGAACGTCCAAATTGATCAGGAAGACTGATAAACCATTGTCCCGCCCGCATATGTTCGCCACGGATGCTCAACGCCGAAGAAATAAGCGAGCTCGCGATAGTCGTCCGCATCATAAATAACGAAGTCGGCCCGTTTGCCTGACTCCAGTGAACCGATTTCATTGCCGCGATTGAGCGAATACGCCGCATTGACGGTCGAAGCCGTAATCGATTCCGCCGGGTTCATTCGCATATGGGTCGAAGCAATCGAATGAACCATGGTCATCGAAGGAGTTGGCGAAGAACCGGGATTGAAATCAGTGGCCAACACTACTGCCAGACCCGCTTCAATCATTTCCCGCGCCGCCGGATACCGACCAGAGCCGAGCGCGTAGACTGACCCCGGGAGCAGAATTGGCTGGACGCCGGCAGACTGGAGCGCCGCGATGCCCTGCACGTCGGCGTGCTCCAGGTGGTCAGCTGTAGCGGTGTGAAGTTCGGCTGCCAATTGCGCGCCGCCCGAAAGTGTCAACTGATCCGCGTGGATACGCAGCCCCAAACCCAGTGAACGAGCGGCAGAAAGAACCTCCCGCGACTCGGCAGTCGTGAAAACTTTAGCTTCGCAGAAGACATCGCAATACTCAGCCAGTTTCTCTTCGACGACGCGCGGCAACATTTCCTCGAGTAGCAACGAAACGTACTGTTCACGGTGGGCTTTGAACTCAGACGGGATATCGTGGGCTCCGAGGAACGTCGGCACGTAGCTCAGCGGAGTCTCCGAATCCAGTCTCTTGATGGCGCGGAGAATGTTTAGTTCAGCTTCCGTCGTCAGTCCATATCCGGATTTCGCTTCGACCGTCGTCGTGCCCGTCCGCAGGAACCATTGAGCATAACGCTTACCCGCGGCGACCAGTTCATCGAGGCTGGCCTCGCGGGTAGCACGCACAGTCGATTGAATTCCCCCACCACGCGCGGCGATCTCCTGGTAGGTCGCACCTCCCGCGCGCTCTTCAAACTCCCCAACCCTGGTGCCGGCAAAGACGGGATGCGTGTGCGCATCGACAAAGCCCGGCAAAACAATTCGGCCCCCCGCGTCGACGATCTCACAATCAACACCGCTGGACACGATCAGCGCCTCGATTTCCCCGCGCGATCCGACTCGAACGATTCGGCCGTTCGCAACGAGCATCGCCCCACCGGCGACGATCGACAGCTCACGCATCTCCGGGCCAACCCGCGCCCGAGCCGGCCCGGCCAGAGTGACGACTTGTGAGCAGTTAATGACGGCGAGCGTGCTTACCAAGTTCTACCTTATCAAGATGACACCACGCGCGAATCAGGCTTCCTTGTAAATCCATGCACCGGCGATGGCAGCCAAAGCGTACTCGACCAGCCCCCACACAATAACTATCACCATTGTGCTCATCGGAATACCGAACATCACGCTGTTTATGATCCCGGAGTAAAAATAGATTCCAAACCAGGCGAAGAGGCCTGCCCAGATCGCTGTCTTAACGCCCGGGCCAAGGCGAGTTCTGATGCATGCGTACATTAAGACCAGCACAATGCCCATGAAGAATGTCGCCAACACAGCAAAGGCGATGAAGCTGCCTCCGGGGTCCGGAAAATTATGTTGGGTCATAAAGGATTTCATGTGACTTCCCAGAATCACGTCGTTCAGTACAAACTCGCCAATGTTTAGTACCAGTCCGGCCAGGATACCGCCAAGCAAAAGGCGTCCGATGTTGATGTTACTCATTCAGTCTCCTTTAAGGGGGGTTAGGAATCCAATCGCAATCAGAGCAGTCTCTGATTTCGTAGCGCAGACTGTTAGTTTGCGATGATTGATTAGCATTCAACCGCCGCAAGCTAACAGCAGGCGTTAACGAAAAACCAGATATCGCGATGGGTGCGCGAGGATTTATCACAGGATTGCTTTTAAGGCTAGCCCTATCGACCTGGGGGTAGTGTCCTAGCTCAATCCTTTGCGTAAACTCGCGAGGATTTCCCAGATTAGGACACCACCCGAAATCATAATGAGATTTCGTGCTGGTTCGTGTCATTTGGTGGATCGGCTTATTTCGTCGTCGTGGGAAATGACCAACGATGATTATGCCGACGAAGTGTGATCGTGAATGATCTTCCAGCCTTGCTTTGTGTTTCGGAAGATCAAAGTAAATCTCCCATGCGGTTCATCACCGGCGCGCGCCAGGTGCCAACGACCCAAAACTACCGCAGCGTCATTTCCAATTAGCTTAGTCTCCAGGTCCGAAAAAGTCAGTGTCCCCATCTTTTCGCGAGAGTTGTAGTTTTTCTTGTAACGGTCCAACACGGTCTGCCAGCCGCGAGTAACGTTATCGCCCGAGACCAAGACCGTGTCTGGGGATCGCAGGTAGCCGGCCATGTAGCCTTCGACGTCGCCGCGATTCCACGCATCCCTCTGAGCGTTGAGCACGGCCTCAATTGCTGCGACGGTCCGGCTGGCGCGCGGGTTTGACTTCGGCGAATGCTGACCGCGAGCTGCTAAGGGAACTATGGAGACAACGATTAGCGCCGCCGCGAGTGAGTTACGCCAAATGGCTTTCATTAATCCCTCCGCCGGTTGATCGGGTGCTGGCTAGCGGCGACGACTATAAAGAGATTGAGGCGGAGGGACAAGCAATTCTCTTCGCCTGGGGCATTCGGGCGGGAGGAATCAAGGCGATCCACTCCAAGACACGAAATTGCGCGAACGTCCTTCGTGAAGGCTAGTGCTTTTAGTGGGCCGTCAGCTCTATCCACCTTTGCGATTCAAAAGTAGCGATAGTGACCAACGATTTTCCAGGACAGCAGGACGTCTTCGACTCTCGCGCCGGCGCCGATGTTGTGCACAACCAGATAGTGCCGATCTGCCTCCGAGGAAAGGTTGGTCAGAATGCCGATGTGCTCGAGGCCGTCGTTCAAGTCCCAGGCGACGATATCGCCGGGCAGGTAGTCGGCGCGGTCATTGGTAACGGGCAGCGACTTACCCTGGCGTTTGAACCAGGTCATGAGATTTAGCACCCGCCGGTGATCGATGCTGGTGTCGGTTCCGGCCGCGCCCCACTTTTTGGGATACTCCTGCCAGGCGCGGGTCATGTCTTCATGAACTTCCTTCTGCAAATCTATCCCTGCCTTGCGAAAGGCGCGGACAATAACATCAGAACAAACTCCCGTCTCAGCCGGAACGTCGCCCCCGGGATAAGCGAGCTTGACCCAGGCTGGATCGTAGCCGGTAGTCACCTTACTCTGTTCAATCGCAGCTTCGACCAGC
>DATKIS010000937.1:0-3576 GCA_035543975.1 Pyrinomonadaceae bacterium | reverse complement strand
TCATTTGGCCCACCGGGCTGATCCACGAGTTTATCGACTGGCAACGCACGCATATAGCCCCCAACTTTCCCTGGGAGGATGTTCGGGTCAACATGTGGCTCATCAAGACCTCGAAGCAGGCATTCGCAACTGTGCCTTCGCTTATTCAGCACCTCGGTTGTGGAGCTTCACTTCTCGGATTAAATGGTCTCTCTAAGACTGCTGCCTGGTATGTCGGCGATCATCGATCGGCACTCGGGATCGATTGGACCCAGGGTCGTCGTTCTCCTGCCAGGGACACAATGAGGATTCTTCCGGAATGGTGGAGCCATTTCCGGCCGTAGAGTTCTTTAACCACCTTATGAAGGACTACAAGCAACTGTTTGACGTTTTTATTTGTGGCGATTCGCAACATGTCCACTTGTTGAAACCGCTGCTCAGGAAACTACATCCCTACGGAACGTTGCATCTCGGCTCGTCTTTCCTGTCCGAGACCGACCTGGATCAACTGCGCGGCCTTTACGACGTGCTGCACACTCCGCGGCATAGTGATAACGGTTATAACAACTTCGAACTTTTTTCCATTAGAGACATCAACCGCCTGGCCAAGGCCCCGTATTTCGTAAAGCTCGATGCTGACATCGACATCGAGGCCGACTGGATCGACTATGTCGAGGAGGGCATCGCCGCTTATCCAGATGTAATTCTATTTGGACCCAGGAAAGGTAATAACGATATCAACTTCCAACTTTCTGGGGCTCTGGTGCGGCAGTTGATCGAGAGGGACATCCACGTGACGGGTGCTTGCAAAGTCGCCGGTGGCTTCTATGTGGGCAAGACTTCCTTTTTCAAGGAGCACCAGCGATTGATGGACATAGTTCATGAACTGATGTGGTGTTACAAAGATGGAGTCCGTTATCGGCCCAGCATCAACCCGGAATATTGGCCGCCGGAAGACTTAAATAGTGAGCCCGTAACCTTGATTGGCCGAAGCGAAAACTTCCAGGGAAACGAAGATGTGCTTCGTAATCTCGTGGTCCATGCAGTGGGAGCGGGCGATCGACTTCACATTGTTGATAGTCAGGGAAGGGTGCGCATTGATCGCAGCAATACTATGAATCCTTGATCAGGGGGCGCCAGCGGGAACCAGCTACCGAGAGACTAGACTCATGGCACACAAACTAGACAATCTTTATGAAGGATTTCCGGTATTCATAGTGTCTACCGGAACGAGTTTGCGCGGGTTCCATTTCGCCCGGCTGAACGGTAGGATAACCATCGGCATCAACCGGATCATTGAGCATTATCACCCGTCAGTAATGCATTTTATTGACCTCAGCGCTCACAAAACTCACGCCGCTGCCTTGCGTAATTACAACGGAATCATCTTGGCCGGTCCCAACGCAGGACCGACCGAAACGCACGACAACACGTTTACGATCCAGCGCAACGTCGATACCTTTGAATTGAGCGGCAGCATGACCACCCTTTCAAGGAAGGTGGGGAGATCTTTTAGCGATGGCTGGTTTGGCGGCGGCGCTGGTTGCACGGCTCTACACACGGCGATCCTGTTGGGTGGAAATCCAATTTACCTGCTCGGTTATGACTACTACGAAGACAATGGGCGCCACTTCGACGAGTATGATGAATCGCGAAATGAAAAGAACCTCTACAGCGTTTCATTCGACAGCATTGAATATCTGGGACGTCAGGATTGGATACCGAAAGTATATAACTGCAATCCCAGATCACGGGTAAAGTGTTTTCCTTATGCCGACATTAATGAAGTATTAGGCACTCAGGCAATAGCGATCTGAACGACATGAATTTCACTTCTCTGAAACCGGAGCAGCGGCGGTCTTTTGAAGAAGACGGTTTTCTGGTAGTGCGCAATGCGCTTGATCCTGAAACTGTGGGCCGGGTAACTGCAGCGGGAGATCTACTCGCAGATGCTTTTCTCAAAAAGCCTGAGGTTCCAAACAGACCCGAATACAACCATCTCGATTTGCGGCCGGGACTACTCAAGCAACAGGCTCTTTTTGATTTAGTCACGAATTCGACGACGGTCCCACTAGTTGTTCAGCTGCTAAGTCCTAACATCCATCTTCACTCAACCTCCTTGCTTTATAAGCGGCCGTCACGTCCCGATATCCCCTCGTTTCGGCGCGGGTGGCATCGGGACATCCGGATACCGCGGGATCTGGGACACCTGGCGCTGCCGCGAGTAGGTATCAAGATCTGTTACTGCCTGACTGACTTTCCCGAATCAGACTCGGGTATGACGGTGTTGGCCCGCCGGACTCATTTGCGAACCGAACCTCTCAAATTGCGGAAGGGTCAGGTCGATCCGGAAGACGTTGAGGTTTGCCATCTGAATCTTAACGCCGGCGACGCCTTTCTTTTTGAGAATCGCATTTTTCACACTGCCGCCCCTAACTTGAGTAACCGGATCTCCAAGGTCTTCATGTACGGCTATTCCTATCGCTGGATGAAACCGGAGATTTATCTCGAACCTCCACCTAATCGGCAAGAGTGTGCAAATCCCGTTACCTGGCAATTGTTGGGCGGTTATCGCGATATCGACACAGTACCATGGGCGCTGGAACGATGGGCCAAACGTCACAAAGTGGCTCCGAACCCAGTTCCCTGGACTATCGAGGTCTGATCGGGGAAAGGCCTTACGGTCCCGTTTGATACCAGCTTCTGCCCTATCTCTCTTTTGAAAAGACACCTATGCCGAATCTCATCTCAACCAGGGTTACGCAATTCTCCTACTTCGAGGCAGTGCTCAACCATCCAGACTGGAAGGCTAGTCGGGTTCTGGACTTCGGCGGCAATGTTGGCACGTTTTTGGTGGGCGCAGGTCATAACGTCGAACATGAGAACTACTGGTGCGTTGATTTAAACGAAGAAGTAATCGAGCAGGGGCGTCAAAGCTTTCCGCGGGCCCATTTTGTTCACTACAATCGCTATAACTCACAATATAACCCGAAAGGGATTCGTAACCTGCGCATCCCCGACTGTGGTGTCAAGTTTGACATCATCCTAGCCTTCTCAGTATTCACGCACATGGACCGGGTCGAAATGCTGGAGCTGGTAGGGTCGCTGCGAAGCATGCTCGCGCCCGGTGGAGTATTGGCGTTCACCTTCTGTGATCAGCGTTATGACCGGAGTTTGTCAGACCCTCAACTGCATCCAGGCTCTGACGTGCGCAAGAACCTCGAGCGGGAGCGAGTAAAGAACTCTGCTCGTGACATCGATGAGAAAGTTGAGCGGGCCTGCCAATCGAATTGGTGTGTGGTCATCGACGAAGAGGTTTATGTGGAGCCCGGAGACGAACTCGGCCATCAACGGCGCGTCGGCCAACCCAATGAATCTTATTGCTCCTACTATACGGCGGAATTTATGGCGTCGCTCTTCCCCGATGCAATGGTGCTCCCGCCGGTCAGTCCTGAATGGCAACACTGCTGTGTATTAAGAGGCCCGCAGTAACCTGCGCTGAACGAACCACACCTGGTTGAAAGTGCGGGCTGATAGTTTTCAAGGATCTGTGGCTGAACTTCCCTTTGTTTAGAAAGTGGACTTGTCCACCCGGTC
>DATKIS010000936.1:0-3006 GCA_035543975.1 Pyrinomonadaceae bacterium | reverse complement strand
TCATCGAATGTGGTGGTCTCCGCAAAATTGACAAACATCACCGCTTCTATCCGCTCGCCATCCCTGTGGGTCAGACGAGCAGAAGACTTGATGCCCTCGCGTTCGACAAAGTCACCAAATAAGTACCTCTTGGCAGGGTCGATCTGATCTCGCGGCCACACTGTATCTTCCCGCAGTTCTTTTTTGAAACGAGTGTCCGCACTAAAGATTTCCGCATCACCTTCAGCTACTACCTTTTTCGAATGGGGTGGAAAACTAAAGCCATACATGGGTTCGCTGATCTTCACTCCCGGCATCGCGACCAGATGTAGCTCGGCGGGCCAAAAAGGGTCTCTGATATAAAAAGTGCTGGAGATCGCTCCCAAATCGACCATCGCGATTTTCAGGGTTTCGTTGAGCCTCATCGAGAGCACGTTGTTCGGGGTAGCGGGTAAAAGAATTGCTTCCTCGACGTGGAGGGAACTGCGCTTAAGCCTGGTCGCGAAGTCACTCTCCGCTTTGACCTCCACTAAGTCAGTGAGCAGACTCTTGACAGTTTGATAACGGTCATCCCGATTCTTGCGCAGCGCCTTGTTGACGATATGCTGCAATTCGCGAGGTGTGTCTGGCGCAAGTTCTACGACGGGCCTCGGTTCCTTATTAATCAAGGCCGCCAACTGATCCGCCGCCGTCTCACCCGTGAACGGGGGGCTGCCCGCGAGCATTTCGTAAATCACCACCCCAAGACTGAAAACATCGGCTCGCGTATCAACTTCTATTCCCCGCGCCTGCTCGGGTGACATATAAGTGATCGTGCCCATCACGGTGCCCGGCAGGGTCGTCCATGCTAGCGGCGTAGTTTGCGCGTCAAGATCGACGCCCGGCTTCCTTCGCTCCGTGACTTTGGCCAGACCGAAGTCCAGTACCTTCATAGTACCGTCTTCGCTCCGCATGATATTTTCGGGTTTGATATCTCGATGGACTATGCCTGCCGCATGAGCTGCGGCGAAGGCGCGTGCAATTTGAATCGAGATATCCAGCACTGTACCAAGCGCCATCTTCGTTCGATTCATGTATTGCCGCAGCGTCGGGCCATCGATGAACTCCATCGCGAGGAAATGGATGGGTGCGGCCATGGAGGGGATTTTGGCCTCGCCGATCTCATGGATGTGCGCGATATTAGGTTGATTGAGTGCCGCCGCCGCTTTGGCTTCGCGAAGAAAACGCGCCATGCGCTCGTGGTTCGCAGCAACGTCGGCAGGCAAAATCTTCAGTGCGACTCTGCGATCAAGCGTTGTGTCATACGCGAGATAGACCTCCCCCATTCCGCCAACCCCGAGGCATCGCTCGATTTTGTAATGAGCTAGGGAGGAGTTAACTGCGAGTGTGCTTTTGGGATGAGGGTGAGAGTCCATGTGGAGTTAGCTGGTGAGTTGCTGAGTGTTCTCAGCGCTTCTGCCGTCTGCAAGTTTGAACTGCCCTGATACGGCGGCGGATTCTATACGAGTTCACAATGACAATGCTAGCTCTTTGGTACGCAGACTTCCCAGAGCCGACCTTGTTCGCGGGCTGCGTCGCTACTACGGGTCTGTCCGACTTCCTGCGTCCGTTCATCATCGTCGTATGTCCTTAGACTTCTCGATGCGACCCAAGCGTGCCAGCTGGGGTGGTCGCAGGATCTCCCGGTTCTCGCGCAGGTTGCTTCCGTACTGCCTGGGCTCTCTGACCTCGCGGGATACCACCAAGCCTCGCCTATTCGGTTTGCTGGTTCTCGCCTTCCCCTTGCTTCGACAGGGTCGGCATCCCGTTCTTGTGCATTCGTGGCTCAATAACCCAGCCTGCACTTTCCGCTGTCAACGCTTCGCCTAGTGGGTCACCCCACTCGACGTACGACTCGGGGCCGTCATGGTTGGCTAGACCTTTGACGTATCACTCTTTCATTCACTACAACCTGCCGGTCACCGAAGCCGCACGGCGTTCGAAGGTTTTGGCGACTAGCGAAAGTCTTTTATCAGAATAATATCGGCTGAGGCCGTGCCACGGACTATGTCGAAATGCTTCCCGCCGCGCGATGGAGCATAGTCATATGCTTGCCTTCCGCTGGAGCGTGGTGATTGGGATAGTCCACGTTGGCAACCTCCGCAGGCAATGCCTGCGCTCCCAGCATCACTTCTCGTCGGTAATCAACACTGCGTCGCGATTAGTACTGCCGCGCGAAAGCACTAGCTTGCTTCCGTCGCCCGAATACGAGAAGGAAGGAATGTACTCGGACTTGAAATCGCTGATTTGCCGGGCCGGGCTACCATCCAGCGGCAGCCGCCAAAGATTTGAAATCGAGCCCAACGTTTCGACATAAACGAAGGCGCGCCCATCAGGCGCCCAGTGCCCGTTTTCAGCGGTCACAGGTAAGTCAAACGTACTGACCGGCTCGAATTTGTCGAATGTCTCTACGACAAGTCGCAGACGCTTCATTTTGTCGTCCGGCGAGACAAAGGCGACAAATTTTCCGTCAGGTGAAAGGTCGAGCCCAAATGCGACGACGTCTGATAGCTTCGTCGGTGTTCCCCCGTCCACGGAAATCTTCCAGATGCCCGGCGTATAAAGAGCGTATATCACCGACGCACCGTCAGGAGTAAGGGAGAAACTATCGACCCCACCTGCATCCGTAAGCTGCTTCGGGTTCGAGCCGTCGATGTCCTTGCGCCAGATCTGGCGGGTCTTCGAGCGCATGGAGAAGAAAAAGATGAAACGTCCATCAGGAGAAACTTTCAGCCCCCCATCAAACTCCCCAATGTCAGTCAGCGCTTTTTGTCCGCTGCCGTCGGCCTTCATCAGCCAGGCGCGATTGTCGCCCCCGGCATTGGAGCCGACCAAAATACTACCGTCGGGTGTCCAAACCGCCCCCTGGTCCCTGACATTCCTGCGCAACGGCGTTATTGCCTGGGCGGATTTTGGGTCACCGTCCAACGACACCCAGAGGTTTTTGGCAGTCTCCTCCTGCAGTGCGACGAGGGTGCGTGAATCGGC
>DATKIS010000935.1:0-2020 GCA_035543975.1 Pyrinomonadaceae bacterium | reverse complement strand
AGTCCCGTTTGACAACTTCGGCGTTTGGCTCTTCTTGCATGTATGTGAGGCGTATTTCCTTACCAGAGATTTCGCCCGCAGGATGGGTTGTGGTGTAGGTATTTGGTTGCACCTTGAAGAGCTCCGAGTCACCTTCAAATGGCAGAGCGATTACTGTCTTGGTGCCGTTCACCAAAAACGGACGGCTCCGGTCACGAATAAAACGATTTGGATCTCGGCTGACATCCACATTCGTTTCACCGTGCTCGAAAACGTAAATCTTGTCATCCTGCATTACCGGCACCTCTAGGCGAAATTCATCAACAATCTGCTTTACGGTCTCATCCTCAGTCGCCGTCAATAATTGGTTTGAATCAACAGCCTGAACTCGCTTGGAAGCTTGCTGCTTCTGATGCTCAATAACGCTGAACATATCAATCTTTGAGAAAAGGTATTCGCGCTTCATCCGTTCGTCTCCTTGATTTCGTTTCTTTAGTTCTCAAGCGAGCCTTCTGCGGCAGCTTTGGAAAGAACAGCATGCGGACGCAATCTTTCCAGCAGATTCGCCGGCCCCGCCCCGATGATTGCGGCAATCACTGAAGGCTCGCGCAACCAAATGTCATCCCGTTTTTGAATACCGGCCTGATGTAGAGCTAGGTACTCACCACGAGTAAGCGAGACTGGTAAGGAGAGTAGATCAAGAGCAGCCGCAGGTATACCGACTTCGAGTTGTCGAAGCAAAGCCTCTACAGACTCTTCGCTCGGGCCTCGATCAATGAACATCACCAGCGCTATCTGGTGCGCCGCACGCAGATGGAAACGGGATGTGTCCGCGCAACTTCGAACGTGTCCATAGCTGATTGCGTTATAGGGATTGACACTGTACTTCTGCTCGATCGTTTCTGTCGGAACGCCGCGCACCCAATCCCAGAGCAGCAGTGTTCGCTTGCAGCGAGCGAAGTAGTCAAAAAGGTCCCCAGCGTTGCGTTGTAAAGTTGTAACGACTTCATGCCCATAGCGTTGCGCGGCCTCACGAGGCCAAGCCGTCTCAGACTTTGCTGTGTTCCTGCCGGCCTTACCGCGCGTTTTCATGAGAGGAATAAACACGGCATCAAGTTCAGGCAGGCCCTGAATCAGCGCCATCAACTGGTCGGCAGTAAGATTGTGATCCTGGAGCGGCTTCAACAGGTTAATCAGCCGCAACACCGAGGCAAAGCAAAGCGACGAGCGCCCACAGATCTGTCCGAGCAAGCTGAGTCTCACCTGGGCTCCTTCTTCGTCGACCAGACCCAAGCGGATCATTTCCTGTAACAGCACCTCCAGGCGGGTCCCCATGTCGCGGCGCCATTCTGGATTTTGTCTGGCTGCCAAGTAGCCACCGTAGGTGTTAACCAGCAGTCGCGCGATGTCTTGCCTGGGCACTTGGCTAACCTGAGCAAGCAGCCGCAGTACCCAAGTTTCAATCTCCTGCGGGTTGAAGGAGGACGCGAGGGGATCCAGTTCGCCCAGCACGTAACGTTGAAATAGCACCTCGCGCTCGAAGCTATTGCCAGCCAGGATGATCGACTGACCCGTTTCATTAAAGCCAAGTCGGCCGGCCCGCCCGGCCATATTCTTATATTCCGCGACGGTAAACTGACGGCCGTCTTCACCGACGAACTGTTGCTCCGCAAGAATAACCGTTGAAGCAGGAGTGTTGATTCCTGCGGCGACTGTCGTGGTGGCAGCCAAGACCCGGACGTTAGCATGAGGGTCTCTGAAAGCCCGCTCGACAACTTCTTTCTCCTCGGGAAGGAGATTCGTGTTGTGAAACGCGGTTCCTCCTGTCAGGCACCGCCGCAAGGTAACCGAAGCAGCGGATAGATCGCGTTGCGGTAATGCGACGATGGCGCTAGCAGCCGCAGGTAGGTTGAGGTCTCTCGCGAGGTACGCCGCACAGCCTTCGGCTGGTCCACGACGGTTCCGAAACACAATAATCTGTTCCTTGTCGTTTTGCGCCAGCAGCGTCTGGACAAGCGGCACGATGACATCCTGCGAGCCA
>DATKIS010000934.1:0-3801 GCA_035543975.1 Pyrinomonadaceae bacterium | reverse complement strand
TGGTCAGCTTCGCCACGGTAATGCCCTGGGCATTGTTTGCGTTTTTCTATTTCGGGTCGCCCATACCCCATTCTTTCATTGCCAAGATTTATTTGCAGGACAGCCCGGTCAAGAATTTTGACCATAGTTGGATCTGGAAATTTCTGCTTTCGGACAATCGCATTATCTTCGGCATGGTTGCTTTCGTGTCACTTGCGTTCCTGAGGGGTTACAAAAGCAACGAAAGATTAGCCGTGGTCACACTGTTCAGCTGGTTCTTATTTCACGTTCTGGCCTTTTCGTTGATGAGCCTGGGCGACTATTATCCTTGGTACTTAACTGTCCTGGTTCCGCCAATTATCATCCTTAGTTGCGCCTTCGCCGGACAACTGGCAACTCGAAACTCAGGGTTGCCTTACAGGGTGGCAGTCGGTGCGGCCACTGTTCTCATTCTGTGGTTCACGGCCAGCGGCCCAGCCCGGGCGACATACAAAGATCTGGCTAGCGGACATCCGGTAACTAGCTGGGATGCGTTTGAAAACGATCGGCGCCTGGCGGGGATTTTTCTCAACCAGTATGCCGACAAAAATGAACTCCTTGAATGCGGTTTTGGCTGGCCCGCCTTTGAATCGAAACTGCCAGTCAACGATACCGGACTTCTTAACAGCAAGATCATGAGGCAGCCTGTTGCTTATCAGGTTTACCACGGCTTGCCATGGGATCGTGGAACGCACCCGCCCGAGCTTGCGCCTGGATACAGTCCTCTGGCGACGTTTAATCTGACCAGCGATCTTTATCCTGGCTGGAGTTGGTTCACCGTCTTTGGCCGACCTGATTCAAGCATAGCGCGGGCAGGCGCGAGATATCTCCAGTATCGCCTTTCAGAACTGCCCCCACCTGAGCCCTATTCTTCAACTAACGGTCTGGAGTTTAGCAAGGTCGTCGAGACTAACCTGGCAGCGCATCCACCGAGCGGCGCCACCTTCACCTTAAAGAACGCACGGCAACCTGTTCATATCGTCTTCACGCCGGCTTTCGATCCCGCTGTACCAATTGATACTACCGATGGAGTTACTTTTGAGGTTTGGAACGGAGACGTGCGTATCTATCAAAGACACTTACTCCCGACGGAAACTCCAGGCCCGGTCGTCCTGACAATAGCCAATGCCTCCACCCAGGAAAGTGTTAAGGTTTCTTTTGTCACTACTGCAGGACTGCGCGGAGATAGGACCAACGACTGGGCCTTCTGGAGGGCGGTAAAGTTCGTTGCCGGAGACGCTTTTATCGATTTGTGGCGGCTGCGGGATCAAAAGCTGATGGAAGAATGGGCGCGCTACAATCCGCAGGGAGTTAGCAACAAGGTTGACCAGCTGGCTCGCGCCCTGTCGCGGCCGACCCTAGAGAACCCGATTCAGGTAACGCCGCCCGAGAGTAGTCAACTGACCTATAGCGGGGCGGTGGACCTGGTGAGCTGCGATAATATCGGCGGGTGGGTCTGGAGTCCCCAAAAGCCTGAGAAGTCGCTCCCACTGGAGATTTACGTTGATAACCAGATCCTCAGCCAAGCGAGGGCGGATCTCTTCCGCAAGGATCTTGCAGACGCTGGCATCGGCACGGGGAATTACGGATTTATCTACCAAATTCCGGCGCAACTTAAGGATGGCCAGACTCACGTTATTAAAGTGAAGGTCCAGGCTACTGAGTACGAGGTGGGTTTCTTCAAGAGCACACCCCATTCAATCTCTTGCAACCCCTGAGAAGTTTGACTGCCTTTTTTCAGGAGACGATATTGACTTGGAAATCGATGCCAGCGAGGTGAGGGCGCAAGCTCTCTAAGGAGAATCCCGATGAGTCATGCCAAACATTCGGAAGGATTTGACGGGTTTATCGATCACGTCGACGAAGATTTTGTTGTCGGTTGGGCGTGGAACCCAAAACTCCCTAGCGCTCCAATCGAGCTCGAAGGAAGAATCGATGGCGTGGTGTTTTCGAGATGGGAGGCCGGATTGTATCGGGCAGATTTGGAACAGGCCGGCAAGGGTGATGGAAGGCACGCCTTTGAGATATCGCTCCCGCCTGCACTGAAAGACGGCCAGCAACACCAGTTCCGAATTGTCTACTCAGGCAGCAATATCGATGTGCCGGGGAGCCCACGCTTAATCAAACCCGATGGGGCAATCGAAAGTCAGGCCGCGGAGTCTGCAGCTGGGGCGAGCCTCAAGTCTTATCGCAGCAAGTTCGGAGGGTTCTGGACAGACCTGCCCAATGCGTCCGCGGTAATCGAAGGGAAGCGTTCCCTCGGCTGGATATCAGACACCGAAGCCACGCTGCTACGACAATGGGTGGAGAATGGATTTGTCGTCCTTAAGCAGGCTGTACCTCATGATTGGATCGATTGGCTCGATGAAGAGGTTGAACAAATCTGGACTGGCAGGGCGCCGGTAGAGTCCTTCGTGGAGTTTTGGAACAATGGCGTACAGACGATCGAGCCAGCGGGTCCCTCATTCGTGGATAAGCGCGTCAAGCTCCTTGACCTATACGTTCATTCGCAAACGGCCAGGCAGATTATTTTTTCGAGCCCGATGATTCGATTTCTAACCCTGGTGTTCGAAAGACCATTGGTGGCTTTTCAGAGTCTCTATTTCCGCTGGGGGTCGCAGCAGGACATTCATCAGGACTCAGCGTTCGTCCGCGTGTCCTCTCCGCTGGAGTTTGCCGCCAGCTGGATTGCTCTGGAAGATATTCAGCCTGAGTCTGGAGAGCTTGAGTATTATGTCGGAAGCCATCTGCTTGACGATTATCTTTTCGAAGGCAAGGCGAAATGGATGCCGCGCACAGGCAAGGATCATTATCTTCCATTCATCAAATCTCTTCAGGACCGCGCCGAATCGAGAGGCCTGGAGTTGCAGCAATTTCGCCCGCAGAAGGGAGACGCCTTGATCTGGACTGCAGATCTGGCGCATGGCGGCAGTAAACAGGCCCTGGAGGGTCGGACCAGAAAGAGTATTGTGACCCATTATTGCCCCTCAGATTGCGAACCGGTGTATGCAGAGGTTGGTGAGAAATACCCGCGGCAACAATTCGCCGACAACATTTCATACACGGTCCAGCCCCGGGAGTTCGCTGCAAAGTAAGTTTTAGAGATGAGATTATTGATACGTCATTTTTTATGGCTGCTTCAAAGTACATTCGAACCCGACGGAGTAGCTGAGAAATTGAGTAGCGCGATAGCGCGAGGGAATAATGATTCAATTTCATATCGATCAAGCAGGTTTTGATGGCCACATAAAATGTGGAACGATTAATTATTTCGGTGGTTGGGTCGTCAGCGGCGAGCCGGATCGTCGCATAGCTGAGGTAAAGTTCTACGTTGATCAGGAGTGTCTCGGAAGGATGCCGGTGAGGCAGGAGCGGCCTGATCTGGAGAGGATCTATCAAGAGACCCTTTTGGGTTTCGCAAGTGTCGTTGATATCCCTGATGAATATCTGGGCCGGAACCTAACGCTGAAGGCTGTGGCTGAAGATGGCCAGGAATTTCCGCTTACGGAATACCCGTTGACCGAGCGTCTCAGCGATGCAGAAAAGGATTTTAGGAGAGAGCATAACTTACCCGACGATTTGCTGATCCATCTGGTAGCATTTCAGATAGAGCCCAGAGTGTTCTTAGGTGAAGGAAAGGCGGGCGTTGATCTCATTAAGCAGATATTGAACAAGCACCAAATAAGTCTGGATGCACTAGAAAACATTCTGGATTTTGGAACCGGCTGTGGACGCGTTCTACGATGGTGGGAAGAACACTCGGATAGGATCCAGTTCTGGGGA
>DATKIS010000933.1:0-10361 GCA_035543975.1 Pyrinomonadaceae bacterium | reverse complement strand
GGGCGTCCCACCGCAGCTTGGGCGCACCTTCACCACGGGAGAGGACCAACCCGGAAACGATCGGGTGGTCGTGCTGAGCAATCGACTGTGGCAACGGCGCTTTGGTTCCGACCCGAGTATTGTCGGACAACAACTCATGCTCGACGGCGCGAGCTATACCGTTATCGGAGTGATGCCGCCGCAGTTTCAATTTGCGCCTTTCTGGGCCACTCACGCCGAATTGTGGGTCCCGCTCAATCTGGCCGCCCGGGTCAATGATCGCGATGGCCAATCCCTGCGAGTTTTCGCGCGCCTCAAGCCGGAAGTTTCTCGGCCACAAGCCCAGGCTGAAGTCACCACCGTGTTCAGCCGGCTGGAACAACAATATCCCGACTCAAATAAAGGCCTGTCGTTAACCGTAGATTCACTGCACGAGAAGGTGGTGGGTAAAACGCGACCAGCTCTGTTCATTCTCCTGGGCGCGGTTGGTTTCGTCCTGCTGATCGCCTGCGCCAACGTCGCCAACCTCATGATGACGCGGGCTACCGCCCGGCGAAAAGAGATTGCGTTGAGAACCGCGCTCGGGGCCAGCCGTCGACGGATTGCTCGCCAACTGTTGACCGAGAGCCTGGTCCTCGCGCTTATCGGTGGCGGCCTCGGTTTGCTATTGGGAGTTGCCGGAACCCGGGCGCTGGTGCGCTTTGGTCCCGCAGACCTGCCGCGAATTCAAAGCATTGGGATTGATATCTACGTGCTTGGGTTCACGCTCCTGATGTCGCTGCTAACCGGATTTCTCTTTGGGCTCGCGCCTGTCTTACAGACCAGGAAGGCGAGTTTCAATGCCGCCTTGAAAGAGGGAGCCCGCGGCTCTACCGACGGAGGACGCCGGAGCCTTGGCCGTCGCTCGCTGGTGGTCTGCGAGGTGGCGCTGGCTTTGATGTTGTTAATTGGCGGTGGTCTGCTGGTGCGAAGTTTTCTTCGGCTAGTCTCGGTGGATCCCGGATTCAATCCACACAATTTGCTGACGATGACCATCTCGCTGGCTGGTTCTGAGCACAAGACTGGCCCACAGCGAGCAGTCTTCTTTGATCTTCTCACTGAACGAGTGAACTCGTTGCCGGGAGTTCAGGCGGTGAGCGCGATCAACCACCTGCCGCTAGCCGGCGACATTTGGACGTTGGGCTTCACCATCGAAGGCCGCCCGGCTCTGTTACCCGGCGAAACGCAGGGTGCAGTTTACCGAATCGTGCGACCCGACTATTTCAAGACCATGGGAGCGACGCTGGTCAGCGGGCGGGATTTCACCACGCGCGACAACGACAAGTCGCCGGGCGTAGTGATCATCAACGAGACCCTGGCCCGGCGCTATTGGCCAAACGAAAACCCACTTGGCAAACGGATCACCGTCGCCGAGGACGGACTCCGCGAGATTGTCGGCATCGTCAGGGACACCAAACAGCAAGAGTGGTCGGTAGCGGCAGGCCCGGAGACTTATCTTCCTCATCTGCAGGCGCCATCTCCTCGGGCACTCACGTTGTTGGTCCGTAATAACTCCAATCCGTTGGCTTTGGTGGGCGCAGTGCAAAGCGCGGTCTGGAGCATTGATAAGAATTTGCCGGTATCGGAAATCAGAACTATGGACGACGTGGTGTCTGAAGCGGTGGGCCCGCAACGATTCAACACGATCCTGCTCGGTCTGTTTTCGGGAGTCGCGTTAATCCTGGCGGCCGTTGGGATCTATGGAGTCTTGAGCGATTCCGTAACCGCTCGCACGCATGAAATCGGAGTGCGGATGGCTCTCGGCGCGCAAGCTTCGGATGTGCTGAGAATGGTCCTGCGGCAGGGGATGACTCTGGTGGGAATCGGGATTGGTATTGGATTGGTGGGGGCGTACCTGTTGACGCAGTTAATGACCACTCTGCTTTACGAAGTCAGCACTACCGACCGCTTTACGTTCGTGGCTATCCCCATGGGATTGGCCGCTGTGGCTTTAGGAGCGTCTCTGATTCCGGCGCGGCGCGCCACCAAGGTCGATCCGTTGGTAGCGCTGCGGTACGAATAGGTCAGAACCGTCTGCGTCAGCGGGTGGCCAAGGTAAGAGGACCTACAGGACTCATATGAGCTATTAACCGACGGTTCTCATAGGGGAGATGATCATGGAAACATTGCTGAAGGATATTCGCTTCGGGGTCCGAAGCCTGCTCAAGCGGCCGGCCTTCACGGTCATCGCCGTAATTACGCTCGGGCTGGGGATTGGCGTGAACACCGCGATCTTCAGCGTGATCAATGCTGTGTTGCTGCGCCCCTTGCCCTACGCCGAGCCCGCTCGAATTGTCACGTTCCGGTCAAACCAATCAGCTCCCGATCTAGAGGACGTTCAGGGCCAGAGCCGGACCATCAGCAAGTTTGGCGGCCTGGTGGGCCAACCGCTGGATTACACGGGCGGCGCCGAGCCGGTGCAGTTTGCGATTGGCCAGGTGACTGGCGGGTTCTTCGACACCCTTGGCGTCACACCTGAGCTGGGACGCTACATCGGTCCGGATGACGACAAGACCGGCGCACCCCACGTGGTGGTGTTAAGTCACTCTCTATGGTTGAAGCAATTTAACGGCGATCAGCAGATTATCGGTAAGCCGATCCCGCTAAGCGGAAACGTTTACACCGTTATCGGAGTTATGCCGGGCGGCTTTGCCACGCCACGCGATAACACTGAAGCCTGGACCCCGGTTCACGTGTCGAATCCGGTTGCGGCCAATTTTCGCGGGGTACATTTCCTGCGCTCGTACGGCCGTCTTGCCGATGGAGTAAACATTGAACAGGCGCGGGCAGAGATGCAGGTAATCGATAAGTCTCTGGCGGCCCAGTACCCGGCAGACAACAAAAACCGCAGCACAGTCTTAATCCCATTGCATGAGCGCATCGTCGGCGAATCGCGTCACTCCCTCCTGGTGTTGTTTGCCGCTGTCAGTCTCGTCCTGCTGATTGCTTGCGCGAATTTCGCCAACCTGCTCCTGGCCCGTTCTGCGGAGCGCGACCGCGAGTTTGTAATCCGCGCGGCCCTGGGCGCCGGGCGCTGGCGTTTGATTCGACAACTCCTGACTGAAAGCGTTCTGGTCTCGTTGGCCGGTGGCGCGGTCGCGGTGGTGTTTGCCATTTGGGGAACCAGCCTGCTGGTCGCCTTGAAGCCGGAGAACCTTCCCCGCCTACAGGAAATCGGGGTTGACCTGCGCGTCCTAGGTTTTACTTTCGGGATTTCACTGCTGACCGGAATCGTGTTTGGTTTATTGCCGGCCTGGACCGCGTCTCGCAGCGGTGTTAACGAAGGTTTGAAAGAAGGCGGACGCAGCGCGACCGCAGGTGGGACGCGGCAGCGTCTGCGGTCCACGTTTGTCGTCGTCGAACTCGCAGTCGCGTTGATCCTGCTCGTGGGCGCCGGCCTGTTGGTGAAGACGCTATCGGTTTTGCGCTCCGTCGAGCCCGGATTCACGCCCGATCATCTGCTGACTATGCGAGTCGAGCTGCCGGAAGCGCGCTACAAGGAAGTGGACAAGCAGACGCGTTTTCGTACGCAAACGCTGGCGGCCATTAATTCACTCCCTGGTGTGAAAGCGTCGATGGTTAGTGAGTTGCCGTTAAGCGGAGATTCGCTCAATCACGATTTTGTGATTGACGGCCGCCCGCCCATCGCGGCTGGTGACGAACCCAGTCTGGAAACGCGCAGTGTGATGGGCGACTACTTTCAGACGATGCAAATCCCGCTGAAGGCAGGACGAGACTTCGGACCACAGGACTTTCAGGAGAAGGCGCCATTAGTTGGCATCGCCAATGATGCGATGGTGCGCCAGTATTTTCCGGGTGAGGATCCGCTCGGTAAGCGAATCCGTTGGGCGCGCAATCCGCAAGTCGAATGGATCACGATCGTCGGCGTGGTCGGAGACGTCAAACACTTCGGACTCGACCTACCGGAACAAGCCGGACTCTATTCGCCCTACACGCAGGCGGCCCCCTGGAAACGCTGGACCTCAGTAGTAGTTCGAACCCAGTCTGATCCGCTGAGCATCGCCGGCGCCGTCAAGCAGCAGCTCTGGAAAATCGATCCCCAACTCCCGGTTACCAAAGTCGAAACCATGGACGAAGTTGCCGCCGGCTCATTTGCTGCGCGCCGCTTCAATATGTTGCTGCTGGTTATTTTCGCGGGGCTCGCCCTCGTGCTGGCGGCGGTCGGTATCTATGGCGTCATGTCCTATGCCGTCACGCAACGAACCCAGGAAATCGGTATTCGCATGGCCCTGGGCGCGCGGGCTATTGATGTTTTGAAACTAATTATTAGAAACGGGATGGCCCTAATCCTGATTGGAGTTGGGCTCGGAATCGGTGGCTCGCTGGTCCTGACGCGTTTGTTGGCAACCCTTCTTTTTGGAGTTAAGCCGACCGATGCGGTCACGTTTGTAACCGTTTCCGCGGTGCTGATCGTCGTGGCGTTGGTGGCCTGTTATCTGCCGGCGAGGCGCGCGACCAAAGTGGATCCACTGGTGGCGCTCAGGTACGAGTAGTGAGAACCACCCGCGTGAGCGCGTGGGAGTCAGAACCACCTGCGTGAGCGGGTGGTGCCGCCCGAGCTCAGTCAACTGGAGAAAGAGCCACCCGCTTACGCAGGTGGTTCTGACAAAGGAGCAAGCAGTGAATACTCTATGGCAAGACCTGCGTTACGCAATCCGCGGCCTATTGAATCGCCGCGGCTTTACTGCTATCGCCGTCGTCACTCTGGCGTTGGGCATCGGGGGAAGCACGACGATCTTTACCGTCGTCAACGCGGCGCTGTTGCGCGGACTGCCATATAAGTCGCCCGAGCGGCTCTATCATCTATTTGAGCGCACGCCGCAGAATCAGTTTGCGCAGCGCGAGTTTTCCTACCCTGACTATCAGGACTATCAAACGAACCAGGTGTGCGAAGGAATCGCGGCTTACACCGGAGGCGGCTCAATCCTGACGGGACAGGGTGAACCGCAGCGCATCGCGGCGCCGGCGGCGTCTGCCAACTTCTTTTCGGTGCTTGGGGTAGAGCCTTTCATCGGCCGCACCTTTCAGCCGGGCGATGACAAGCCGGGCGCGCCGCGGGTGACGATTCTCACTTACGGCATGTGGCAGCGTCAGTTTGGCGGGAATCCGGGGGTCATCGGCCAGTCGCTCACGCTCAATGGCGATTCCTACACCGTGGTTGGAGTCTTGCCGGCCAGTTTTCAGTTTGCCATGCGACCGGCCGATCTCTGGCGGCCTTATCAACCGAGTGAAGCCCAACTCACGCGACGCTTCCTGCACGGTACAAACTTGATTGCGCGTCTGAAACCCGGCGTTAGCGTCACGCAGGCCGAAGCAGATTTGGGTGCCATTGCCGGCCGTATTGCGCAGGACCACAAAGATTCTCATAACGGAACCAGTCTCCGGGTGATCTCGTTGCAGGAACAGGTCGTGGGCCAGGTGAAACCCATCCTGCTGGTGCTGTTGGCGGCAGTCGGGTTTGTGCTGCTGATAGCCTGTGCCAACGTCGCCAGCTTGCTGTTGACGCGTTCACTCGCACGTCAAAAGGAAGTAGCGATTCGCGCCGCGCTCGGCGCCAGTCGCGCGCGGGTGATCAGGCAGTTACTGACGGAGTCGTTACTACTGGCGCTGGCCGGTGGCGCCGCCGGTGTGTTGATTGCCTATTGGGGGGTCGGTGCGCTGGTGGCGGCGTTGCCGGACGGCCAGCTAAATGCTCTGCCGTTCCTCAAGTCTCTGAGTATCGACGGCAGCATCCTCGCGTTCTCGTTCGGCCTTTCGCTGCTGACGGGAATCATTTTTGGATTGGCGCCCGCCCTGCAATCGTCGCGGCTGGATCTCAATGAGGTACTCAAGGAGGGCGGGAGAAACAGTGCCGGAGGATCGGGACATCGCTTGCGCAGTGCCCTGGTGATGACCGAGATCGCGCTCGCCGTCGTGCTGTTGGTGGGAGCTGGGCTGATGATGAAGAGCTTGCTGCGTTTGTTACAGACCAGCGTTGGCTTTAATCCAGACAAGGTCCTCACGATGACCGTCTCGCTGCCGCCAGCGAAATATACCGACGTAAATCAACAGATCAGTTTTTTCGACCAACTGAATGAACGCGTTCGGTCCCTGCCAGGCGTCAGCGGCGCCGGCACAGTTGACCGCTTGCCGCTGCAGCCGGGAAATACGACGCGCTTCATCGTTGACGGCGATCCCGTTCCGCCGCCCGGACAAGAGACTGAAGCCAACTTGCGCATCATCGATGAAAATTACTTTCAAACTCTCGGGGTGCCAATTCTCGCCGGGCGAATGTTTGATTCCCGCGACAAGGTTGGCACTCAAGGCGTAGTCGTGATCGGCAAGAGCACCGCCGACAAAGTCTTTGCCGGACGCGATCCGGTGGGACGGCTGCTCAAGTATCCATCCATCCAGTCGCCCGGGGACCTGATTGTCGGCGTGGTGGCGGATGTCAAAATCGCCGGCCTCGACGATGCCGCCAGACCTGTTCTTTATTATCCCTTCCGCCAATCAGCCTCGACCGCGACCAATCTGGTGGTTCGAACTAACACTGACCCGGCGCCTTTAAGCGCGGCAATCCGCAGCGAACTCAGCCGGCTGGAACCCGAGGTGGCCGTGTTTAATGTCACACCCATGGAGCAGTTGATCTCAAACTCGCCGGCAGTGTTTATCCGCCGCTTTCCGGCGTTGCTGATTGGGATCTTTGCCGGCGTCGCATTGTTACTGGCGTCGATTGGCATCTACGGCGTTGTTTCATATTCCGTCAGCCAACAGACGCACCACATCGGCGTGCGCATGGCGCTGGGTGCGCAGGCTTCAGACATTCTTAAGATGGTGTTGAAGCAGGGACTGGTCTTGGCGGTTGTGGGCGTAGGGATTGGAGTGGTAGCGGCGCTTGGTTTGATGCGGCTGTTGCGCACTTTGCTTTTCGAAGTGCAGGCAAACGACCTGGCAACATTCACGTTCGTGGCCGGGACCCTGATCGGCGTGGCTTTGCTGGCTTGTTACGTTCCGGCGCGGCGCGCGACGAAGGTCGATCCGCTGGTGGCGCTGCGGTATGAGTAATTGTCAGAACCACCCGCGTAAGCGGGTAGCGGGAATCCTATAGGGCCAATAGGACCTATAAGACCTATTTTTGACCGGCTGGGAAGGGAATCTTCATGGACACATTCTTTCGCGACCTTCGATATGCTGTGCGGCTGCTGCTCAAGAGTCCCGCTTTCACGGCCGTGGCCGTCCTTTCTCTCGCGCTGGGCATCGGCGCAAATACCACCGTCTTCAGCGTCATCAATGCCGTGCTGCTGAAATCGTTACCCTTCAAAGACCCGGAGAGTTTGGTGCTGATTTGGGGTGACTCCAGGGCCCAGGACACCCAGAGACGCCACAATCAGGTTTCGGCCACTGACGTAGCCGACATTCGCTCTCAGTCGAGTTCCTTTGAAGAAGTGTCCACCTACACAGGTTGGAATCCGATCATGTCGGGCACCAACGAGGCGGAAAGAATCCCCGCGATCCAGGTCGGCGACGGTTTCTTCAAGGTCATGCGGGGCGAGCCTATCTTAGGTCGTACTTTTACCAGAGAAGACCAGGAGGACGGTAAAGACTTCGTAATCGTGTTGAGTTACGGATTGTGGCAGCGGCGCTTCGGTGGCGACCCGAATGTGGTTGGCAAGAGCGTGTCGCTGAATGCTCGCTCTTACAACATAGTTGGCGTCATGGGCGCGGACTTTCGTCCGTTACCATCAACTTTGGTCGACCCCGAAGGGCAGTTTTATCGTCCGGTGGCCGAGGCCTATGACGACAAGGCCCGTGACGAGCGGCACCTGCGCGCTATCGCCCGCCTCAAGCCCGGAGTGTCGATGGCGCAAGCCCAAAGTGAGTTGAGTCTGATCGCCGGTCGGCTCGAACAGCAGCATCCCACCACCAACAAAGACTACGGCGCAGACGTGGTTTCCATCACCGATGAGATCGTGGGCGACATCCGTCCGACCCTCTGGGTGATTTTTGGAGCAGTAGTTTTTGTATTACTCGTGGCCTGCGCCAATGTTGCCAACCTCCTGCTCGCGCGTTCCACCGTAAGATTCAGAGAGATAACCATCCGTTCGGCCATCGGTGCGGGCCGCAGCCAATTGATTCGCCAGCTGCTCACAGAAAGTTTGGTCCTCTCGCTGGTAGGTGGGGGGCTTGGATTGATGCTGGCTGTCTGGGGCACCAGGTTGGTGGGCTCGGTGGGTTCTCGCCTTAATCCCATGTTGCAGGACGTGCACATCGATCTACGGGTCCTGCTGTTCACTCTTGGGATCTCGCTCATCACCGGCATGATCTTTGGCCTGGCTCCAGCCTTACAGTTTTCGAAACCAAACCTCACCGAGTCGCTGAAGGAAGGTGGACGAAGCGGTGGTCCGGCGGCCACTCGCAACCGGGTGCGCAGCGCGCTGGTCGTAGCTGAGATTGCCATGACCCTGGTCCTTTTAGTTTGTGCCGGGCTGCTGATCAGAACTGTGTGGGGATTGCAGCAGGTCGATAGCGGATTCAACTCTCAAAACATTTTGGCGATGAACATTGGCTTGCCCGCCGCCAAGTATCCCAAACCCGAAAATCGGATCGCATTTTATGAGCAGGTCCGTGAACGTATCGCAGCCCTGCCGGGAGTGAAGGCTGCCGGGACGACCAGTGTCTTGCCGCTCAGCCGCAATTTCGACGGCCGCGGGCTCTTAATCGAAGACCAACCCAAACCTCGAGGTCAGGAAATCACGGTTGACCTTTACGTCGCTACCCCCGGGTATCTGACGGCGATGGAAATCCCGCTGTTGCAGGGGCGGGCGATCACTGAACAGGATCTGGCGGACTCACCCAACGTGGTCCTGATTAACAAGACCATGGCCGACCGCCTTTGGCCGAATGGCAATGCTTTGGGTAAACGGGTCAGCATGCCCGGCAACGGAGACCGGCCAGAACCGTGGCGAACTGTGGTCGGCATTATGAGTGACGTTGCGCAATACGCGCTCGACAAGAAGCCACCGATGCAGATCTACTTGCCCCATTCACAGTTTCCCACCTCATTCAACTCTATCGTCGTCAAGACGATTGGTGAGCCAACCGCGCTGATAGGCGCGGTCCGGCAGGAGATTCTGGGGGTCGATAAGGATCAGGCGGTCTCCAAAGTGACAACGCTGGATCAGCTGCGAGGTGAATCGATCCTGCTGCGGAGATTCTTCATGGTACTGCTACTCGTTTTCGCCGGCGTGGCATTGGTGCTGACGGCGGTGGGTATCTACGGCGTGATGTCTTACGTGGCTTCGCAGCGTACCCACGAAATCGGAATCCGAATGGCGCTCGGAGCCCAAGCCAAGGACGTAATGAAATTGATTATTTCAAACGGACTGCTGCTGGCGTTTATTGGGGTGGCCTTGGGCCTCGCCGCGGCATTGGCCCTGACGCACTTGTTGTCCAGCTTGCTGTTTGGCGTTGCCGCCACCGACACCCTGACGTTTGTGGGTGTGGCGGTTGGGCTGATTCTGATTGCGATGGTGGCTTGCTACATCCCGGCGCGGCGGGCGACGAAGGTCAGCCCCCTGGTGGCGCTGCGATATGAATAGCAAAGCAACATAGGACGACCTATGTGACCTATCGGACCAATTGATTCCACGGATGAAACGACCATGGTTGGCCTCTGGCAGGATCTAAAGCAAGCAGCCCGAATGCTGGTCAAGAAGCCAGGATTCACGTCGATCGCTGTCCTCACCCTGGCGCTGGGGATTGGTGCGAACACGGCGATCTTCAGCATCGTGAATGCAGTGTTGTTGAAACCCCTGCCTTACCCCAACGCCGAACAACTAGTCGCACTGTCCGAAAACTCCCTGAAGGCTGCCGACATCTCAGTAGCCTATCCTGATTATCTCGATTGGCGTGCGCAGAACACTGTCTTCCAGGAGATGTCGGCGCGTATGCCGACGGGTGGTGTGATTAGCGGCGCCCATGAACCCGAGCGCGTGATCGGACGTCTGGTGACCCCCAACTTCTTTTCAACCCTGGGGATTCAGCCAATGCTGGGCCGCGCGTTTACCGAAGCGGAAACCGTCCCCGGTTCGCCACCGTTGATCGTGATTAGCTACGGGGTTTGGCAACGGCAATTCGCCGGGGACCCCGACGCGATCGGCAAATCAATCACGTACAACGGCGAACCCTGGACCGTAGTCGGCGTGATGCCCGCCTCGTTTGATTTCTACGGCCGCACGAATATCAACAACGACGTTTTCACGCCCCTCGGCCGGATTAGCAACCTGGACTATATGCGGGATCGAACCTCGCACACCGTTCGCGTAACTGCCCGCCTCAAGCCA
>DATKIS010000932.1:0-4131 GCA_035543975.1 Pyrinomonadaceae bacterium | reverse complement strand
ATAATCCCGGTATAGCCCGCCTCCAGGCCCATCATCTGACGCAGCCAGTCGAGGGCAACCTCTTCCAGCTCGGTCGACGCCGGCGATGTGCGCCAGAGCATGGCCTTGTTGTCGAAGGCCGCACTCAGTAGCTCGCCAAAGATTCCCGGAGCTGAGGTGGACGTGGCAAAGTAAGCAAAGAACGAGGGGTGACTCCAGTGCGTCAAAGCCGGCACGATTAAACGATCGATGTCGGCAATAATCGCATCCATTGACTCGCCCTTCTCGGGTGGCGTGACCGGGAGCTGCGCTTTCAGCGCTCCCGGCTCAATCTGGGCAAGCACCGGATGATCCTCGATGTGTTCGAAATACTCGGCAATCCACTCGATGAGTTCATGGCCAAACCGGCGAAACTCTTCCTTGTCCATGTCGCCCAGGAGCGGCGCGATTTTGCCTTCGGCTTTCATAGTTGGCGCAGTCTAGATTAGCGGAAGACTAATTTCCACGTTTTTCGAGAACAACGGTCAGCGGTCAGCGGTCAGCGGTCAGCGGTCAGCGGTCAGCGGTCAGCATCAGATGCTTGATATCCGCTGACTGCTGACCGCTGACACTTAGAGATTGCGTCAATTAGCATGTCGAAGCTATTATTCAGCCTCGATTTAAAGCCTACAGTAAAACTGGTATCCGACGAGTGCTGCTGAAACGCTCGGTCACGGCTTCGCATTCTTAACGTCAAAAACCCATTTGCTTGAGAGGACCATATGAAACGCATCCTACTTAGCCTCCTAATCGTTGCCAGCTTGCTTATAGCACTCGCGTGTCAGCCCACCGGGACCGGCAGTGACAAAGTCAGAATCGGTGTCTTCATGTCGCTTACTGGCTCCACTGCTAACTTCGGCATCTCGTCAGTTAACGGCATCAAGATGGCCGCTGATGAAGTGAATGCGGCCGGCGGTATCAATGGCAAGCAAATCGAATTGCTGGTGCAGGATGATCGCTCAGACGCCTCCGAAGCTGCGACTATCGTCACCAAGTTTGTGACTCAGGATCAGGTCCACGCCATCCTTGGCGAAGTAGCCAGCTCCCGTTCGATTGCCGCGGCTCCGATCGCGCAAAACGCGAAGATTCCCATGTTGACCCCTTCATCAACGAACCCGGAAGTAACCAAGAAGGGCGACTACATCTTCCGCAGCTGTTTCATCGATCCGGTGCAGGGCGCCGCCATTGCGCAGTTTGCGGCCCGCACGCTGAACGCCAAGCGCGCCGCCATCATGGTAGACCGCAAGAACGACTACTCCACCGGGCTGGAGAGCGTTATCAAGGAAGTCTTTCCGAAACTGGGCGGCCAGATTGTGGCGACCCAGTCTTACCAGGAAGGTGACCAGGACTTTAACGCACAGTTGACCTCGCTCAAGGGTTCGAATCCGGAAGTCATCTTCGTCCCGGGTTACTACAACGACGTCGGCCTGATTGCCAAGCAAGCGCGCGACAAGGGCATCACGGTCCCGCTCGTCGGCGGCGACGGTTGGGATTCGGCACAGTTGTACGCCATCGGCGGCACCGCGCTGAATGGGTCGTTTTTCTCAAACCACTATTCGCCTTTCGATACCGATCCCAAGGTCCAGAAGTTCGTGACCGATTACAAGTCTCGCTACAACGCCGAACCTGACGCGCTGGCTGCTACTGCTTATGACGCCGCGAAGATCATGTTTGACGCCATCAAACGCGCCAATTCACTCGAAGGCCCGGCTATTCGCGACGCGCTGGCCGCCACGAAGAGTTTCCCAGGTGTGACCGGTGACGTAACCTTCAACGAAAACCGCGATGCCGTGAAACCGATCGTCATGATCGAAATCAAGGATGGCGGCGCGTATGCCGTTAAGGAGCGAGTACAGGTAGAGGGAGCGGCGATGCCGGGAGCCACCACCACGGCTTCACCAGCAACGGCCGCCTCGCCCGTCACGGCCAGTTCACCGGCCGCAGCGGCTTCACCCTCGGCCAAGACAACCGGTTCGCCGGCGGCGCCTCCGCCACCGTCGAAAGCGGCCCCACCGACCAACAAATCAACCCCGTAGTTTTGTCGTTGCGCTCTTAACACCTGGACGAACTTAAACGACCGCAACTCACAAACTATGAGTACGTTCCTACAGCAGCTAATTAACGGTGTCTCGCTCGGCGCGATTTATTCTCTAATCGCGCTGGGCTACACAATGGTTTACGGCGTTCTGAAGTTGATTAATTTCGCGCACGGCGACGTGTACATGGTCGGCGCTTTTATGGGCTATTACATTGCCAACGGCCTTGGCGCTCGTGGCGCCCAAGCCCTCGGGCAAAGCGCTGATGGGTTGATCGCGCGCGGGTTGCTCGGCAGTGGGACGATGGAGCCCTCGCTCATTACCGCACTCGTCGTTATGTTGCTGGCAATGGCCGTCTGCGCCGCCGTCGGCGTGATCATCGAGCGTTTCGCTTACCGGCCGGTCAGGAAATACTCCCGGCTAACTGCCTTAATCACCGCCATCGGCGTTTCCCTTCTGCTGGAGAATGGCGGCCAGGTGGTTTTCGGCGCCGACCCGAAATTCTTTCCCGAACTTTTCAAGAAACGAAATATCGAGCTCGTTGGCGGAGCCAGCATAAACAGTGCTGACATCATCGTGCTCATCATCGCCCTGGCGCTGATGATTGCCCTGCAGATTGTCGTTTACCGGACCAAGACGGGACGAGCGATGCGCGCCGTTTCGTTTAACCTTCAATCAGCCAAGCTGATGGGCATCAACACTGATCGCATCATCATGTTTACCTTTGCGTTGGGTTCGGCCCTGGCCGCGGCAGCTGGTGTACTGGTCGCCATCCGTATTCCGCGCATCGATCCGCTGATGGGCATCCTGGTCGGACTGAAGGCCTTTGTCGCGGCTGTGTTGGGAGGCATCGGGAACATCCCCGGGGCCATGCTCGGTGGACTGCTGATTGGCATCACCGAAACCATGGTGGTGGGCTACCTGTCGCCGACCTACAAAGACGCCGTGGCGTTTGCCATACTGATTCTAATTCTCCTTTTCCGACCTTCCGGTCTACTCGGTTCGGTCTCGCAGGAAAAAGTTTGAAGACAATGCTGAACAATGAATGCGGAATGATGAACTAAGATCTAGTTCCTTTGGGTTGTCATTCCGCATTCAGCAATCTGCATTCATCATTCGTTTCTTATGCCCCGCTACCTACGTAACCTGATCATCGCGTTAATCCTGCTCGGCGTGTTGTATGCGCTGGACATTGTCTTTCAAGGGCGCATCATCAGCCCCTACTTCGCCCGCATTCTGATGCTCTCCGGGATTGCGATTACCCTGGCGGTCTCGCTCAACCTAATCAATGGATTTACCGGACAGTTCTCCATCGGACATGCCGGGTTCATGGCCGTCGGCGCTTACTCTTCCGCCTATTTCTCGGTCAACTATGGCGCGAACCTGGCAGCTACATTGGGCAATGGTAAGTTGGGTTGGATTGTCGCGCTCGCTCTGGCCACTCTCATCGGCGCTGCCTGCGCTGGTTTCGCAGGCCTGGTCGTGGGCGTCCCTTCCCTGCGTCTCAAGGGCGACTACCTCGCCATTGTGACGCTCGGCTTCGGGCAAATAATCGTCGTTTTCCTAAACAACATCGAAGCAGTGGGCGGGGCCCGCGGTTACTCGGGTATCCCGATCGTAAAAAGCTTCTTCTGGATTTTCCTGATTGCCATCCTGACAGTGGTAGTCGTTTACAACATCGTCAACTCCGCCTTTGGCCGCGCATTGATTTCGATTCGCGAAGACGAACTGGCGGCTGAGGCGATGGGTGTTAATACGACTCGCTATAAGGTGATGGCTTTCGTGATTTCTTCGGCGATGGCCGGCGCCGGCGGCGTGTTGCTGGCACACTTTGACGGCTACCTGAATCCAAAGTCTTTCGAGTTCATCAAGTCGTTCGAGATTCTGATCATGATCATTCTCGGCGGCCTCGGCTCGATCGTGGGATCGATAATCGGCGCGATCGTGCTGACGATTCTTCCCGAGGCGCTACGCGGTTTTGCGGAATACCGCATGGTGATCTACTCGCTACTCTTGATCATCCTGATGATTACTCGGCCGCAGGGCCTGCTGGGCGGTAACAACGCACTGAAATCCT
>DATKIS010000931.1:0-6318 GCA_035543975.1 Pyrinomonadaceae bacterium | reverse complement strand
CCCAGCAAAGAAGAACTCAGTGGGAGGGGGGGCCGCACCCAACACCTTGATGACGTCGCCGGGCATAACCAGGGTAGATGAGTGGTTCGGATCTTTAAGATCCAATACCATGGGCTGACGGCCTTGCCGAGTTATCGTGGCGCGCGCTGCTTCGGGTAAGGCCGTGACTTCCGCAAGCATGGCGTAGAGTGGCACTGCTTCCCGCCGCAGTGCTTTCGTGCCGGGCGCGGCCACGAAGCCGGTGACGGTGACAGTATGGCTCGCATAGTCTCGCACACTAACTATCACCGACGGATTTTCAAAGATCTTAATTCGTTGGCGCAGAACGGCTGCAATCTCAGTGGTGGTCATTCCGGCCACGGGGATCGCATCTCCCGCGAGGGGATACTCCAACAATCCTTTGTCGAGCACTGTGAAGAGCGTCGATTTACGGTTTGGATTGCCGGAGAGTTGGATGTCCAGGACATCGTTCGGTCCGACGCGATAGATCTGAGTTGCTGCCATTAAAGCGTTCGACGCGGTCGAAACCGGATTGGAGCCCGCGAAAGATCCGGTCGGATTGAGCGAAGCTGCTTTTCTGTCGGTGCTTAGCCCGTTGGATCCTACGAGCGGCTCAGACTGTCTGACGGATTCACTCGTGCGTCGCACTCGCGAAGTCTCCGTATGATTATTAAAGTCCGGCTTTGCTGGCGTCTTGGACGATGCAGTCCGGCTCAGACCAGCAGCCGGCGCGGCCGCGGTCGTGTCCTGCCCCAGTACACGCACTCTACTGACGTTCGCTGGCGTCTGAGTTGTGCCTGAAGGCTTGGGCGGAGCTTGGTTGTTCCCGGCAGTGACGGATTTCACCTGACCGAAAGATGTGAGTGCCAGCGCGCCAATCACAAGAGGAAGTGCAAGAACTAGCTTCTTCATGGTTTGAAATCTCGAAAATCTAAGGCTGAAAGAAGGGGATTTCCTGGAGCACAGAGTCTGCATCGCCAAACCTATTGCTCCGCTAGTAATAAACGCTCAAAAAGGGCAAATCCTTAGAAGAATCTGCCCTTTCTTGCAGTGGAACGCGTTTGTGGGATAAAGCCCTGCGAATAGTCTGGATTGGGTTAGGGAAATGCCAAGTTAGAAAGCCATTATTGGGGACAAGCAAAACGGGGAAGGGTAAACCAAGACTACCCCTTCCCCGTTTCCCTTTTCCCGCCAACTCTGTTCATACTTACTTCACCGGCTGGGCGGTTTGCCGGCGCTCCGGAAGCGTTTTCGGGCGAAACAAGTTTGGCCAAAGTTGTGCGAAGCGTTCCCGAACGAGACTCTCGACTTGATCCGCCGTTTCGCAGCGCAAGCAATCCTGGGCAATTACCCTGGCGTCACCTGAATCAATCCCCATCAGGGCGCGCCGGACGCGAGGTATCGCCGCGGGCGTCATACTCAGGTCGGTAGCTCCCAGCCCAATTAACAAAACAGCGTAAGCAGGAGTGGAGGCCATCTCGCCGCAAACTATCGCGGTGATTCCTGCCTCAGCGGCGGCTTTTAGGCTGCGGTCAATACTCTGCAGGACGGCGGGATGGAGCGTTCGAAACCAGTCGGCAACTCCGTCATTGCCGCGATCCACAGCCAGCGTGTACTGCACCAGGTCGTTTGTTCCGAGTTCGAAGAAGTCAACTGCGTGGGCAATACTCTCCGCCATTAAGACCGCCGAGGGCACTTCAATCATCGCCCCCACAGCTACTTCACCGAAAGGTCGGCCCGCCAGGGCCAAATTCCTAGCTTCGTCCTGAATTATGGCCTGAGCTCGCCTCACGTCGCTCACGTCCGCAACCATCGGCAACACGATTTTTATGTGGGCGTTTGCTGCCGCCGCCAGGATCGCTCGCACCTGGGTGCGCATCACGTCTTCGTTTCTCAGCCCAAACCGAATCGCCCGCAGCCCAAGAGCTGGGTTCTTTTCGGGCTCCTGAAATTGCTCCCGGAGGTGGTCGCCACCCAAGTCAAAGAGTCGGATGATGACCCCAGCCACGCCGGCAACTCGCGACACATCCTCGTAAGCCTGCTGTTGCTCCTTTTCAGAAACAGCCACACCCCGGCGAGCCAGGAGAAACTCCGATCGGTAGAGGCCGACCCCGTGTGCCCCAAACTTACCAACGCCTTCAAACTCAGCCGGGACCTCAACGTTCGCCCGCATCGTGACTTCGATCCCATCAAGGGTCCGAACAGGACCTCGTTCTTTCGCATCCCCACGAGGTTTCGCGCGCAGCAACAATTCGGCCTGATAGCGCTCCAGGGTAGCGGGGGCTGGGTGAAGAATGACTTCGTGACGGGTCGAGTCGACAATGATCTTGTCTCCGGTGCGAGTGCGCCGGTAGAAGTCGCGCAAACCAACGACGGCGGGAATACCGATACCCCTGGCCAGAATGGCAGTGTGAGAAGTCCAGCCTCCTGTGTCAGTGGCGAGCGCTCGCGCGTGCTCTAAATCCAGTTCTGCCACCGCCGAAGGCAGCAAGTCCTGGGCAACAATTACTGCGTCTTGCGAAAGGTTACGGTGTTGCGGTTCGACGCCACTGAGCGCCACCAGCAGACGCTGCATCACGTCTTCGATATCGGAACCGCGCTCGCGCAGGTATTCATCTTTGATTTCTGAGTAAAGAGATAGAAGACGGTCGCCAACTACTTCAACCGCCCACTCTGCGTTGGCGTGCTCATCGGTGATCTGGCGCTCGATGTCGCTGATTAGCTTCTCATCCTCGAGCAACAGGACATGAGCGTCAAAGATGTAGGCGTGGTCCTTGCCCAAACGCTGTTCTGCCTGTTGCTTGATGGCTTCTACCTGCTGCCTGGCAAGTTGAACGGCGGCGCGAAAACGTGCTCGCTCGGCCTCCAGATCGGCCACATTAATCCGCCAGTGATAGGCCTGCCCGCTGCCATCGTGCATCCGCAGGACCTGTCCAATGACGATCCCTTCCGAGACGCCGAGGCCCTTAAAACGTAATTCGTGAGGTTGCTCCATTATTCCGCCGAACCCTGTTCCATTTCACCAAAGCCCTGCGCGAAGAGATTATCGAGAGCGCTTAAGGCCGCTTCTTCGTCGACTCCCTCCGCCGTTGCGTTTAGTTCAGTTCCGCGGCCCGCAGCTAACATCAAGACGCTAAGTATCGACTTGGCATCGGCGGTCGCGCTGTTATCTACGCGCCTCAACTCCAATGTGCTGTAGAAACTCTGCGCCAGGCGGACGACTTTTGCCGCCGCGCGGGCATGTAGTCCAAGGGGCGCCTTGACCAGAAGTGTGCGTTCAATCATGAGGAGGCGGCGCCTTTTTCAGGTGGAGCGAGCAGGTCTCCCGCATGATAAATTCCCTGACGACCCAGATCACACACCCGGCGCGCCGTTTCAATAAGCGAGAGACCACCAGTCTGACTGGCCAGCTTAATTACCATCGGCAGGTTCACACCGGTTACTACTTCAACGTTACCGTCGTCCAAAAACATTGAGGCGATGTTGGTCGGAGTACCGCCAAACATATCGGTCAACAACAAGACTCCAGCGCCCTGAGATACCCGGGTGATCGCCCGGTGCACTTCGTCACGGGCCGCATCCACATCGTCGTGCCATCCGATAGAAACTGCGGTGATGAAGGAAATTGGGCCAATGATCATCTCCGCGGCCGATAACAATTCGCCTGCCAGGTGTCCGTGCGTGACAATTACGCCGGCTATCTTTCGGGTTTCGTCCTTCGACGCAGATTGGGTTGGATTAGTGCTCATCTAGGCGTCTCCATCTTTCTCCGTGCACATCAGGCCCTAACACCCTGGAGGGCGTCAATGAGCCACCCGCTAACCCAGGATGGTTGTGACGAGAACCACCCGCTGACGCAAGTGGTTCTGACTTACTTGGGTTGACGATTCGATTTCCTGAGATCACGATGAACCACATGGGCATCGAACCCCGCGCTTTTTAGTCTGCGGCTCAGAGCGTTGGCCACCATCACCGAGCGGTGGCGCCCGCCGGTGCAGCCGATTCCCACCGTTACATACGACTTCCCTTCCCGCTTGTACAATGGCAAGAGATAGTCAAGCAGGTCACCAAAGCGGTTCAAAGTCTCTTTCACTTCTGGTTGCGATCTCAAGTATTTGACCACCCGGCTATCGTGGCCTGAGAGTGGTCTTAACTCCGGCACAAAGTGTGGGTTGGGCAAGTGCCTCACATCAAACAACAACTCCAGATCGCCGGGATTCCCAAACTTATGTCCAAAGCTCAACACCTGGACCCGCATTGGCCCGCCCTTACGATCGGGACTAAATCTTTGCAAAAGATGCCTGCGAAGAGTATGGACGGTGTGGTCAGAGGTATCAATTATCTGGTCGGCTTCGGCCCGGACCTTCGACATGGCTGCGCGCTCGGCGCGGATCGCCTGCAGCAGGCTTTGGCCATTGTCCGCCGGATGGGGCCGTCTGGTCTCACTAAAACGGTGCTGTAACACATCGTCCGAGGCCTCCAGAAACAAGACATAAACACTGAGGCCGGCTGCCCGCAGTGCCGCCAGTTGTTCTCCGAAGTCTCCGAGGAAGGTGCCTTCCCGTATATCGATTACCAGGGCTGCGCGTTCGATCCCTTTCTCTGCCGACCTCGCCGTTACCAGTCGAGCAAAGGTGGGCAACATCGTAACCGGCAGGTTATCGACGCAGAAATAGCCGAGGTCTTCGAAAGCATTAGTCGCTGAAGACATTCCCGAACCGCTCAATCCCGTGATGATTACTATGTCCGGAGTAGAATTGCTGGTTTCCTGGTTAGGTTCGCTTGCAGTAGTCATGGAAGTGTCAGGCGCGGCCACCGAAGGCAGCAGGACGACATCTGACTGGTCGTCCTGTGGCAGACCGGATTATCACGCGCGCGAAGGGGTGATGCAGGCGTAACCGCTTTGGCAGCCCACGAACGTCAGCCTTACGGTTATGGTTCAATGAGTCCGAAGTTTCCGTCTTTGCGCTTATACAGCACGCCAATGCGATTGGTGTCGGCATCGCGAAACACAATGAATTGATCGGTCTCGGACGATACCTGCAGCGCCGCCTCTTCTGCGGTCATCGGCTTGATTGAATAACGACGCGCCGCGATTATCCGGGGTGGACGGGGCGTGGCTTCTACCTGGCCGTCAGGAGTCGGGCGGGCGGAGCCGGTGCGCCGGGCTCCCTGCTTGCGATCGATGATCTTCTTCTTGAGTTTTAGAGCCTGCTTCTCAACCTTTTCCATAGCGCGGGTCAGCGCCATGTACATATCAGCATTAACTTCCTTGGCTGTTAGGGTGTGATCACGCCAATTCACTACCAGCTCTCCGATGTGGCGGTTTTTCTCGACCGTAATGATGACGTGTACGTTCGGTTCGGTGCCATTGAAAATATGGTCCAGCTTCTTAAAATGATCCTCTACATGTTTGCGGATACCAGGAGAAACCTCAACGTGCCGGCCCGTGTACTCAAACCTCATCATCTTGAATCCCTTCCTAACCTCTAAGCTATAGAGGTGCCTCGCCAGAACCAACAGCGGTTACGGCTATTCAATCAAAACACTTGAGGGGGCGAAAACCTGATCTTCACACCAGCCCAGCTGTCCGGTTACACGACCGCCCGACGCTCACGCGAGCCGGGAATACTCATCTGATCGCGATACTTGGCAACCGTCCGGCGCGATAACTTTATCCCATCCTTGATCAGTATCTTCACTACCTGATCATCGGTTATCGGACTGTGCGAATCTTCTTCTTCAATCAACTTCTTAATCTTTAACTTGATGATGCGCGTGGATACTTCTTCACCGTCCTCATTCATCATGCCTTCGGTAAAGAAGCGACGGAGTTCAATTACCCCCTGCGGCGTGTGCGCATACTTTCGATTGACGACTCGCGACACCGTGGAAAGATGCATGCCGATGTCCTCGGCAATGTCCTTCAGCATCATCGGCTTTATGTACTGGACCCCCTTATCGAGGAAGTCCTTCTGCCGGTGCACAATTGATTCCACTACTTTGTAGATCGTCTGCCGCCGGTGCTCGATGTTTCGCAGCAGGTCAACCGCAGAACGCATCTTCTCACGAATAAAACTCTTGGTCTCATTGCTGACGTCGGTCTTGCCGAGCATCTGTTGATATTGCTGGCTGACCCGAAGTCGCGGACTCCCGTCGTCTGAAAAATAGATGACGTAGTCTTCATCGTCTTCATCAAGTTTCTCGATATAAATCTCCGGCGAAATCAGAACTGGCTCGTCCGACGAGTAACGGCGTCCGGGATAAGGATCGAGCGTCCGAATAAACTGCAGCTCGGTGAGTAGCGTATCGACATCA
>DATKIS010000930.1:0-6005 GCA_035543975.1 Pyrinomonadaceae bacterium | reverse complement strand
ATCCACTTCGTCATAGCGGCTCGAGGCTTGAGCGTCTGCGCACAATGTCTGTACGCCCCGCCCTTCACACCACGCCAGGGCCTCCTCGTATGTTGGTCCAAACCAGATCGGGAGCCGGAAGGCTGAACCCATAGCCCCCCGCAACGACTTCGGTGAAAACGGATCGCTCGTGTGCTGAGTGGCGATGGCCCCGGTGGCTCCGGCGGCTTCCGCCGTTCGGAGGATTGCTCCTACGTTAACCGGATTGTTGATCCGGTGCATGACTACGATCATCGTTGGCAAAGGTTGTTTCGATTCGAAATGCTGCTCGCTGGTTTCCGGACGAGCGGCGAGGACCACGATGCCCTGTGGCGTCCTGGTGTAGGAGATAGATTCAAGAAGCTTTTCACTGACCGAGACCAGCTTGTTTGAGACGGCGTCGAGCTCGGTGATTAGGCGTGCTGCCTTCTCTTTTTGGGCCAGCTCTTCTGACACAATCACTGCTGCGATCTTGAGTTTCGAGCGCAGCGCCTCTTCGGCCAGGCGCAGGCCTTCGATGAAGATTAGTTCGTCGATCTTCCCCTCGCGCACGGCGCGAGCCTGGCGGAGTAGGGAATTATCACGACTGGTGATCGTCTCGCGGTTCATGATGATGCTGCTATAGATGACCTACATGACCTATAGACCCTATTCTGGGGCACTCACTCATCCGATAGATCTACCTCCACCCAAATTGGCCAATGATCGGAAACGTTCAGCGGCCGAGCTACCCCCCACCGGGTGATCTCCAACCCCCGATAGAATATCCAGTCGGCATGGAGCCGAATACCGGCGCCGCGCCACGTCGGGGTGCCGGTAGGAAACGGCGTCGCATACCCGTGGGATTCCAGCAGGTTTCGAGTCTCAATCGCCTTTCGCTTCGACAACGTATTGAAGTCTCCCAGAATTAGTCTCGGCCCATCGAAAGCTTCGGCTTCGGCGATTAGCAGTTCCAGTTGTTCAAGCTGTCCACCCACCCCGGCGTGAGGATCTACGTGAGCGTTGACGATGCGCAAGTTGTGTCTCCCCCCTGGACCGCCGATCGAGATGGTCGCGGCCATCGCCAGACGTGGACGCCAGGCGCACTCTTGCCAGGGAAGGTCAATTCGTTTGACATCACTGAAAGCCAGGCGACTGAGTAAGCCGACGCCGGTGTCGCCAGCGTCATAGAGTCCGATCTGCTCTTCAAAGTCGAGCCACCATTGTCTGGGCTGGGGTTTTTGGCCACGGGGAATTCCGGCCGGCACGTGAATCCAGGCCATCCCCAACTCTTCCGCCAGTTCCCGGGCCACATGATGCTCGCCGGCGCGCTGGGTTCTTTTGTCAGCCTCCTGCAACGCCAGCACGTCAACTCGCGGCAAAAGACTGGCAGCTGAAAACGCGTTTGCCGCGGCGCGAATGTGGCCGCCAACATCTGCCACCCGGTTCTTTGAGCCGGTAATTCCGGCCTTCCTCAGCAACCCGCTCGAGATTAGAAACTGACCGACGGCGTAGCGGATGTTGTATGATGCCACAACGATTTTTGAGTCCGCTGGATTTGCATCCTCGCTCCCAATGAAGTCAAGTCCGCCAAACTCAACCTTTTCAGATTCTTGAAGTGGGGGAATCGCCGTCGCCATGGAGTACCATCTTTACCGCTAAATCAGGATAAGACAAAAGGGATTATAGACCTTCAAAACGATTCGTGAAGTCAACCGGTAGAATCCTGACGAAGGCTTCGGGTTGCTTAGGGTAGTTTAGCTGATTGCTACCTTACCTGCCGGATCAGCCCTGAGTTATTGTCAGCCAATTTCTGTTAAGAGAACCACTCCTATGATTCGGATTGTAACTGCTGTAGTCGATGACATGTTTTTCATCTCGAAGCTTCGAGAAACCGGGAAGGCCCTGGGCATGATTGTAGATTTTCCACGCAACCTGGAAGGCCTGAGAACTGCGCTGGCTGAAGTGGTTCCCCACTTGATCCTCGTGGATTTGCACCACCAGAAGCTTGACCCGCTGGAACTCGCAATCGAGCTGAAAGCCGACGACGCGATCCGGCAGGTTCCCTTGTTCGGATTCTTCTCGCATGTACAGGCGGATTTGCAGCGTCAAGCGATGCAGGCCGGCTACGATGAGGTGCTGCCCCGGTCAATCTTCTTCCGTGACCTGGCCAAGATCCTCGCCGGTGACTTCAAGGGTCCTCAAAGCGCTGGTTGAACTTTCCTTTCGACAGCGACCACGGCCGGTGCATCCAGTTCGTTGTTTCGCCGCCGGCTTTTTCGTCGACCTGAAGTTAACTTTCAACGACCGCTCAGGACCCGGACAATCGCTACAGCTTTCCCCGTTCGCGACGACTCGTAGATTGCTTCTACGAGTTCGACGATCCGTCGTCCCTCGTGACCATCACACAACGGCCGGCCATCGGTCTCAATAGCCCGCAAAAAGTCTTCCAATATTTTCTTATGTCCGCTGACGTCTGAGACAACGGGCGAGCTGGCGCGGGGCGGTGTGTTCTCCTCTGTGGTACGGCGGGAACCAACCAGGTCCTGTTCCTGGTTGCGGAAATCAGCCGCGATGACATGACTGTCTTCCACCAGGATCGTTCCTTCCGAGCCAGTTAACTCGATCCTTCTCGGATAGCCGGGGTATGCAGATGTCGCTGATTCGAGCGTGCCAATGGCGCCGCTGGCAAACTCCAAAGTCGCCACGACCGTGTCTTCCACCTCAATGTCGTGAAGTGCGGTAATGGTTTTGGCGTTGACCCGAGTTACGTCGCCCATCAGCCAAAGCAACAAATCAACTGTGTGGATACCCTGATTGATTAAGGCTCCGCCGCCATCCAGGCCGGACGTTCCCCGCCAACGCGAGTTTCGGTAGTACTCCGGCGGCCGATACCACTTCACCCGGCCGGAAACGAGAATGGGTTTCCCGAGACGACCAGCATCCAGGACCTCTTTCAGTCGAACGATATCCGGCGCCACGCGGTCCTGGAAGCACACTCCGAGTTTCACCCCCGCTTGCTTGCAGACCTTGATTAGCAGATCAGCTGCGCCCGTGGTGATGTCGATCGGCTTCTCGACGAGCACGTGCAGTCCGCGCTGCGCAGCTGCGATCCCTTGTGAAGCATGTAGCCCTGAAGGACTGCCAATCATCACGACGTCCAGCGGCTCATGATTGAGGAATGCGTCCAGGTCTGTGTAAACAGTGCCTCCGTAGAGCCCGGCGAGACGCACAGCTTTTTCCTGGTTGTGCCCGTAGATAGCTGCAACCTCAACGCCATCTATTTCGCGGGCCGCGCGCGCGTGTGTGTCGCTGATGTTTCCGGCACCGATGATTCCCAGGTTGATCATGACAGGCGTCGATAAACCTCAATCGAACGATTTATGGTGAGTGCAAAACAAGCGAACGATCCACTAAAACACACTAAACAACGCTAACTCTGTTCGTGCAACTTCGTGTACGTTCGTGGATCGGTTTTCACCTATTGGAGGGGCTTTGCCCGAAGAGTCGGCGAAGCGGACGAATGAAAGTAGCCCACCGATTCATCGGTGGGAACAGGTAGAGCTGAGAACGCTGAAACGGCCGGCTGAACCACAAAGGTTTTGGGTCGCCAGGAGCTTATCAGTCGTCCGCTTCACGGACTCCCACCTCGCTGGAACCGACTACCCAGCACTGAAGTGCTGGTGCTACTTTCACTCGCCCGCTTCGCGGACTGAAGCGAGAGCCGACTTTTAAGCTATAAAACGAAGCTGCCGTAGAAGGCGCTATTCTCGCCGGTAGTCTGCCAGGGATCGCCCACCGTCGCCCCGCTGGAAAGCGCTTTCGTCGTGTAGCCGACTTTGCGGTTCTCCAGCGGCACCAACGGCGAATACCAAACCAGCTGCGGCATCTTGCAACACAAGTCGTCCGGCATAGCTTCGATATTGATCGAAGCGAAATCGCCGGCGGTCACTTTGTAGGTCTTGTCCTGGTGCTCAAAGGTCAATGGCCCGCGACGCACGGAAATAATCTTGCCCAGAGAGGCGGCATACTTAGTCTTCAGTGCATCAAGCATTGCGCGCGACTGCGCATCGGAAGCGTTTTCGCCAATGATGATCGCCGAACTTCGCGTGGCGGTGTTCTCTGCCAGATTCGCCCCGGAGCTCACGATCGCGACGATGCGCACGCCCGCCAGGTCGACTCCGTGCCACGCGCCAGACTTTACATTCCACGCCATCAGGGCATCGCGTCCCGCCGTGGTTAGCTCGCCGTTGTAGTGACAGGCGCCGGCAAAAACGCTGGCCGTGCGTACCTCAACGTAGTCACCCCTAACGAAAGAAGTATCTGCCCGTGAACTAAACGAACTGGCCAGCACCGCTATCGCTCCCAACAACATCGCTACGATCCAGAATCTTCGCATGAACATACCTCCTAACCTGTAAAGCAAACTGTTAGTTTGCTGACTGCCGGGTCACTGACTCCTTCAGGGTTAAGAAGCAAACTAACAGTTTGCTTTACATCATACGCTCTCGAGCGCCGAGCTGTAACACTCGCGGCCCGGTACACAGCGGGTGGGATTGACCCGGCCGTTGTCCGGTCCAATTACCTGCTGGGTTTCGCGGCACCAGCAATGGTTGCTCGCGTCGAGATATTGTTCCGGCTCGGTAGCAAGAGTGTCTAACATGAAAAACTTCTTCGAACGAAGCGAGCCGCAGAAGGCACTCTGAATTGCCGCGACGCGGTTGAGTTCCGGAGCACTGTCGTTTGTTTCACTTAACTCGTTTGCCATGTTCCTCTCCATCGGTCAGTACTATTGCAGTACCTGCTTAGTCAGCACATTCGGATTTTCAGCCCTTCAGGCTGCCGATTACTTGCTCCGCTGCCGAACACTCGCTCAGGCTGCCGAACACTCGCTTTGAACGACCTTGGTAATGTTCGGGACGGCCACCTAGATCACAGGGTTCAATGCCCTAATTAAGGCTCGTCGCACCATCGTCTGCGTGAGCGGAACTTTGTAGGCGTTCTTTTCCAACGGTGCTGCTCCGTCTAACGCCAGCTTGCCGGCCTCCGCCAGGACCTCGGTGGTCAATGTCTTACCAACCAGGAACGCTTCTGCCTTCACCGCCCGCCACGGTATGGGCGCGACGCCGCCGAGCACGATGCGGGCTTGCAAAATTGTCTTCCCGGCGCCCAGTTGCAGTGCGGCCGCCGCTGAGGCCATGGCGAAGTCCATCGACTCTCGTTCCTTAAACTTCACGTAGGCCGAACGTGCCGCCACGTGCGAAGCAGGCACGTGGATCTCAGTGATAATCTCGTCCTTTTTGAGGACGTTTTCCCGGCGGATATTTCCGCTGTCCGGTAGGGTGAAAAACTTGTCGAGCGGAACCACGTGCTTACCCGCGGCGCCTACAACCGTGACGCTGGCGCCCAGGGCGACCAGCATCGGCGCCAAATCCGACGGGTGCACGATATATGACGGCCCACCGCCAAGGATTGCGTTGTACTTATTTTCGCCGGTGGCTGCGTAACACTCGGAGCCGCCCTTCTTCAGGCAGATAACTTCTTCGAGCCGAAAATACCAGCACCGGGGCCTCTGGCAGAGATTGCCGCCGACGGTGCCCAGATTTCTAATCTGGGGAGTGGCGATGGAGTGAGCGGCTTCGGCCAAACCCGGAAAACTCGTGTGGACGACGTTGTTGTTTTCGAGCTGCGCCAGGGTAACCAGCGCGCCAATCGTCAGTCCCGTTTTGGCGGTTCCGGTAATCCGATCAAGGCCGCGAATACCTTTCAGGTTCACCAGCCGACTTGGCCGGGTGGTGTAGTCCTTCATCGTAGTCAACAGATCCTGACCGCCGGCCATGGGTCGGGCGTCTTCATCGATATCACTCGTCGCCGGCGCTGACTTCAGTAACTGAACAGCCTGGTTGATAGTGGTGGGGCTGGCCCACTCAAACGCTTTCATGCTGTAGTCCTCGCTTTCATCAGGGCCATCAGGAGTTTGTCAGGGGTAATTGGCAGGTCAGGAACGC
>DATKIS010000929.1:0-2912 GCA_035543975.1 Pyrinomonadaceae bacterium | reverse complement strand
ACTTTCAGTTTTCGAGATTTGCGAGACAGAAGCGGCCGCAATTCAGAGTTTTGCAGAACAGGTCTCGATTCCCGCGAAACCCCAACTCGCGTTCGCATAGATAATCAAGCAGAGGACGGGTGGCCAAGATGCCCGGCTCTGGGATGGAGAGATTGATTGTGACAGACATTTCCAATCCAGCGGCGCAGTCGGACCCTGAAGTATTGGTGGCTTCGGCGCAAGCGACCCGGTGGGCCTTTATCAATAATTGGGAGGTCGCACCACAATCAAGCGATCGCGCTCCTGCGTTTGGTGGTGCAGCAGACGGTCAAATCTCACCATCAGTTGGTCGCTCAACCGCTCGCAGGAAGCATCAGGTGATGTTTAAGAAATGGTCAGAAAGTCGACACGACTAGCCCGGGCTCGCAGACATCCAGTTTGACTGGCACGCCGCCGCCCTGTATTCGTGACCATGTATGCTATATTGAAAGTGAAATTGTTCTTAGAGAATCTACCTTCGACATCAGGATTTGTGCGTCGCCCTCCTTTCCTTGTGCCGTCTGTTTGTTTTTTTCAAACTCGACCCGTACCAGGAAATCTGATGTCTCTCTCCACGCTAATTCCAATAAGAACCTGTTGCGCCGTGTAGAAGACGTTCCTGTGCGCTGAAGTTGTAGGCGCAACTGCTGTGCAAACCACGCGAGCCAATGGGGCGTGATCGGATTCGATCGATAGAGGGCAGTGTCATGAAAACTCTTTTCGCAATGCGCCGGGCTAACGGCGACTGGTTTGCGCTCGATGACCAAGGTAGTTTTCGGGTGCCGATTTTTTACAGTGGTGGAGCGGCGATGGTAGCGCGTTCGCGTGAAACCGGAATGGAATGCTTCAGGCCAGTAGCGCTGGATGCATCGGCCTTTGAAAATCTTACAACGACCGACGAAGGCAAGGCCCGCTTTTGGCTCATTGCTGATCCTTTGATGAAACTTAGCCTGGGAAGCCCACTGGATCACGCACAGCTAAGACAACTGATGACAAACGGAAGCGGACAGGTGGCGGAGAGCGGAGGAACGAAATGATTTCCTCATGCGACCACTGTGGCAGGATCTTGCCTTTGTGGAAAATACGCTGCCCGAATTGCAAAAAGTCGGCCATGAATTGGCTGCAGATTCTGGCCATAGCAGTTGTGGTGTTGCCGGCACTCTTCATCCTGTCGAGATTTCTGTAATCGGTTAGAACTGTGGACCAGGGAAGAACCACTTAACTTCGCATTCTTGATAAAGGAACAAACATATGGCAGTCATCGAAAAAGCAAATGGCAAGGGCGCAACCGGAGTAGCAACCGAAGGCACATGGCCGGGCATCGATTCCCGCTTTCGACTTATCATCCTCGCGGGCAAGCGAACCAAACAACTTTTACACGGCTCCAAGCCGCGTATTGAAGTCGAGAAGGGCCGTCGCAGAAGTACATCTATTGCACTTGAAGAGGTGAAGCGTGGGTTAGTTCATTTCATCAAGGTCGATAAAGACGGTGTCCCAATTCCAGAGGTCGACCCACTCATAGTCGACTAGAAGTGATCCAGGCAACAACGAAAGGAAGTTGGCGCCGCGATTCTTTCGTCGTCCGCAAACGGCGTCATAGCTTGAAAACGGCTGGCACAAACCAATGACAATGGCTTCAATGAATGGACTGCGAGTTTATCTGCACCCGGCAAGCGGGAGCCTCTATACGGACGCCAGTATCTTTTATAGCCGGCGCGGCAATGGTCCGATTTACCGTTGGCTGTACGAGGAGAAACTCGGCCACTGGCGAAGCCTGCGCATGAACAGCGCCGACCTCACTTCAAAGGACCTGTGCAACGCCAGCTGGAAGTCGCTGCCTGAAAAGCTTCAAGCCCAACTTGGGCAACACTACCTTGATTAGATAACGGCCCGCGCTCACGCAGTTTCCTTCGAAGATTCCAGCGAGCTGGCGGCCTCGGCCCTGGTTAACGTATCTTTGTTCCATTCCAACAAACGAGCGAAGGCGTGACAAACACCTGGACGCCTAGAGACACAACCACCCATCAGGACCACGTGATTGCGCACGTAGTCGGCGCCACCGTCCTCGGCTACTTTGTTTTCGATGAAGCCTTGTATCTCCTGCTGGACATGGGGTTCGTCTGGACGATTCTGCTCGACGGGGAAATGTCTTTGCTTCCTCATCCGGTGGCTATGAAGGAAATCGAGATCGATGAGGTGAGTCGGCAGGAAATCAACGCGGACATCAGCGTGTTGCTAGGTAATATTCCGGTCGCGGTAGCGCTTTTACGCATGCAGACGCCTGGAGTCGAGTGTGAGATTGAAGAAGTCACCTTCTTTGAGCGTGGTGGGCGGCGGCTATTGCGCTTGAAAGGTGAGAAAGGTAATCTTTCCATCGAAACATCCTTAGATACGGCGGAAATCGTTATGACATCTGAAACAGGCGAGACTGACGGAGCAGAGCCGGAGAAGTCTCTGAAAGATGCTGCCGAGTCCGAGCATCAGTATCTTCATCAACGTCTTCGGGAGGAATTAGGCCGCGAGCCAACCGAAGAGGAGTTGGATGAGTGGCTCCGGCAACACACTGAGGGCTACTAACTGCGATTGTGAGTTCCAATCGCAGGCTCAACCACTAGTCTTCTTGATCTAATTCGGTTTCGGTAATCCCCAAAACCAAAAGCGCCGCGACTTGAAACATCGCGACGCTTTTTTTTAGCCGAAGCTTGAAACAAAGAACGCCGTACTTTAGGCAGTGACGACCAACTGGTTGTCCACCTGCTTCACACCGCTAATCGCCCGAATCGTCCTGTCAACTTGTGACTTGAGCGTTTCGCTGGTCACGGTTCCGGTGAGCGTCACTTTGCCGTCGAGCACTGTCGCAGTAATTCCCAAAGTCGACAGTGTCGGATCGTTAC
>DATKIS010000928.1:0-5618 GCA_035543975.1 Pyrinomonadaceae bacterium | reverse complement strand
GGAGTTGGCGCAGAAACAGTTGGCTCTGTGCAGGGTCTTTGTCCAAGGGTCATAGGATAGCAAAGAAAGGAAAGCAGCAGACAGAAAGACGATCTAGAAAGCCCACGAAATATGACGAAGGAGCACGGTCTCCACCTTAATTTCGGGGCCATGTGGATGGCCTATTGGCCGGCGGTCAGGCGCATCAGGCCGGTCGCATCGCGCACCAGCAGGTCCGAACCGAGAAAGACCGGAATGGTCCAGGTTCCGCTTTCGGCGACTTCATAGCGCTTCTCGACAGTAAAGGCGGCGGTGCCGCGGGCGGCCACGATCAAATCCGCGCCGTTGGTTAGATAGACCAGATTACGCGGGGTGAGCAACACTGAAGCGTGATCGCCTTCGCGGCCTTCAGTGGCCCAACGCAAAGCGCCGGTCTTCGCGTCGAGCGCAACGAACTGCCCTTTCTTCCTGGCGGAGAAACCGTAGATTAAGCCGTCGCCGTACACCGGCGAACTCATGTACATGGCCACGTCCGGATTCTTCCAAACTTCATTAGCGGCCCACTTGCCCCCGGTTTGACTTAAGGCAAAGGCGTGAGTGCCCTGGCGCGTTCCTGAGACCACCAGGTACGACCCGGTCCAGACGGGCGTAACAATATTCTCGTGCCACTCGTCAGGGAACGCCGCCGACCAGAGTTCCTGACCCGTGCTCGCGTCAAGGCCTAAAATTGAGCCTTCAGTCAGCGTGACTATCTGTTTCTTGCCGGAGACGTCTATGACCACCGGCGACGCATAGCCCGGTCCGGGGCCCTTCCATTCCCAGACGACTTTGCCCGTCGCCGGTTCGAGCGCGCGGATCTGACCTCCATGCACGTCGCTTCCGGTTTGAACCACCACCCGGCCGGCCACTGCAAGTGGTGATGCGGCGGTACCGCAGAACATCTTTGAAGTATCGATACTTTTTGAAAAATCTTTGGTCCAGAGTTGGCGCCCGGTCGCCGCGTCCCAGGCATTAAGGACGCCGGTGACCCCGAGGGTAAACAACCGGTTGCCGATGACAAGTGGCGTCGAGTTAGGCCCTTTCGCCATCTCGACCGCGTATTGGTTCTTCTTAAAGTCGGCTTGATATTTTTGCTGCCAGATCACCTGGCCGGTCGCCAGATTGATGGCGACAACAATCTCTTCAGGATCTTTTCGCCCGTGAACAAAGACGGTTTTACCCGAAACTACCGGCGACGAATAGCCTTCACCAATCTCCACTCTCCAGGCGCGCCGAAATGAAGCTGGCCATTTCGACGGTGCGCCACCAGCTGGAACAAGACCGTCCCGGGATGGGCCACGCCACTGGTTCCAGTCCTGGGCGTTGGCGGAGTGTGTGAAACCAAGAATGAATAGAACGCAGGCAGTTCGATAATAGGTCCCCATGCGACCATTGTCGGGCGTGCGGTTTTAAGTTTCAAGTCTGAGCCGGAACATGCGATCCACGAACTCCCACGAAGGACAAGAAGGAGTTTGGGGTGCGGAAGTGCGTGGATCGCGGCATCGAAGCTCGAGGGCTTAGAACGGATCGGAGAACGACGGTTCCTCGGCGATCTCCCCGCCCGACATGCTGAGCCGGTGTTCCTCCATTCTTTCGTCGAACTCGCGATCAAACTCCTCGCGCCGGCGATTCTCCGTCTCCCATTCCTGAATCGTCAGACATGATGAAAAGGCAAACCCATCATCCATGTGAGAACCATCGAGATGCCAAAAGGCCGGCCCAAACCCCATCTCCGCTTCCAGGGCCATCATGCGGCAACATTCGCAGTCTTCATCGATGATTAGCTCTGCTGGGGTCATCGCCTGGGGCAGGCGCTTGCGTTCGTTTTCGATGATGATGGCCGGGACTCTCCCCTCAAATTCATCCTGGGGGCTCTCTAACCAATCAAACTTCAGTTTTTCGAGACGCTCGACGAGAGTCTCATTAGGGACGGGTGACTTTTGGTCGCCCGAATCGAGGTTGCTTTGAGCCGGCAGATTGGGAAGATCAGCCACATTCCAAAGCAGGTAACGAACCAGATCGTAGTAAACAACCCATTCATGTGTGCCGAAGCCGGCAAACCGGTAGGCGAATGAATCCGGCGACAAGCAGGGGGGGCCTTCTCCCTGCAGACTCCATTGCCAGGAGCGAGCATCGAGGTCGCGGTCGATGAAGTCGTGCTTTTCAAGCAACACTTCGCGCGGCGATCGCCCGGCCAGATCTTCCCGCGGCGTCATCAGCCATTTCGCGTGAATGCTGGTGATTTCCTGCGCCAGCGCTTGCTGCGATGCCTCGTCGTCTCTGGTAGCTTCTGACGTTCTCACCTGGTCTAACCCAGACGCTAAGATGAATTCGAGCAACCCTGGTCCGTAGAGCACCGCGCGTGCGTCTAAATGCAAACACCTCTCGCGCTGCTCCCGCCGTCGCTCGGCCGACCAGTGGTAGGCGTCGACGGAGTTAACAAACAACCAATCCGTCGGTAGACGATAAGGCACCGAAATGTCAGTTGCCTGAGTACCGTCGTGATAGCGCACCTCGCCTTCGGGCTGCGGCTGTGAATACGTCGACTCAGTGGCCACGATTCGTGCTGCGAGATCGATGATTACCAAACCTGCGTCCCAAGGTTCCGAATCAATCTCAGCACTGGAGCGAAAACAGGATAAGAGTCGCTCGCCCTCGAGGGGCTTGTTGTAGCGTCCCAGGGCAGTCTCCAGTTCCGCAATAGTTTCAGGTTCGGCGGAAAGCGCGGCCACGCAGGAATCTGCGACGGAGCCGTGAATGGTGCCGGTGACCGTGCGCTGAGCATCGATGATGTTTAGTTTGACTTCACTCATTGAGGTTTCTCCGTGTTGATTAGAGACAAGCGGCCAGGGTGTAAGCGTTGCGGCGCGAGACTACGGTTTTGCATTTTGGAGTGCGGCGACTCGGCGCCGCTTTGGCGCCTTCGCCGCACTCCAACGAGTTGAGTGACGACGGGAGTATGTGCAAAGGGATTCGGAATCTGCAACGGCGGTGCCGAGAAAGGTAAGATCAGGGTTTAGCAAGAGGTTTGGCTAGACCCAACCTGAGCGAAAAGCAAGCAGTGTAATGCGGGCTTCTCTATGCCCCTCTGTGTTCTCCGTGTCTTTTGTGGTGGGGAAAACGTCAGGATTGACTACAGAATTGGTTCGAACTCACTGGCTGAGGAAGTCGCGGATGAGGCGGCGGTGATTTTCGTCGTGAATTCGGGTAAAGAGTTTTTCACCCAGCCGCTTGATTGTCTCAGGCCGGTCGAAGGGCATCTTTGCGTACTGCGCGCCGCCGCTGAAGTGGCAAGGCATACACTTCGACACAAGGATGGGTTTGATTTGCTCGTCGAAATTCACGTCAGCGGGTGAGGAGGGTTGAGCACTGCGTGAGGAGGAAGCCGCGGTTGAAAGCATCGCGCTGCGGATCCAGCGTTTTTGCCCGCCCCAGTCGTTCACCAGGAAAAATAGGGTAATTACTAGAACGCAGGCTCGCATGACCGAATGCTACGTCTGGACGGTTGCCTACGGCAAACACTAAGCAGCGAGCAATGAGGAGTGAGCAGTGAATCGCACACTGTCTGCAGCGAATGGTAATCGGCTGGGGCCATCCGGATCTATCGTTAAGGCATCATAAGGATCTCAACTAATGACTAACGACTTTACCAGAACCGGACTACTTGCCTTGGTAATGCTCGTGCTGCTCGTGGGCCTCTCCTATCAATGGGGCGACCAGCTCGGCAGTCAGCCACGCTTACCCGTTCCGCCAACCCGCCAGGTTGCCGGCGAAATCCCTCAAGGTGAAGTGCGTAGTGATGAGAGCAGTCGCGGACCGGACACTCGAGCGTCGGCCTCGTCCGGATTTACTGACGCCGACTTCACTCGCCACGTCAGTGCGTTGGATGCCCGGATTAAGAAGAAACTCCCCTCGCCTTCGCCACATGGGTTTTCGATAGTTATCCAAAAGCCCTTCGTGGTCATAGGCGATGAGCGGCAGGAGGTGGTGCAGGAGCGCGCGGAGGGCACGGTGAAGTGGGCGGTGGATCGTTTGAAACAAGACTTTTTCACCAAAGACCCCGTCGACATCCTCGACATCTGGCTTTTCAAGGACGAAGCATCCTACGAAAAGCATGTCCGGCTGCTGTTTGCCGACACACCGAGCACGCCCTACGGTTACTACTCGCCCAGCCACAAAGCGCTGATCATGAACATCGCCACCGGGGGCGGCACGCTCGTTCATGAGATTGTCCACCCGTTTATGGAAGCAAACTTTCCAGCCTGTCCGCCGTGGCTTAACGAAGGTTTGGGCTCGCTCTACGAACAGTGTGGCGACGTGGACGGCCACATCCACGGCTTTACCAACTGGCGGCTCCCGGGACTTCAACGTGCAATTCAGGCGAAGCTGGTGCCGTCGTTCAAAACGTTGACGGAGATGGACGCCCGAGCTTTCTACAACGACGACAAGGGGACGAATTATGCTCAGGCGCGCTACCTTTGCTACTACCTTCAAGAGCAGGGTGTGCTCCGCGAGTTTTACCAGGAATTTTTGACCCGACAAAAGGACGACCCCGGTGGGTTTAAGAGTTTGCAGAAAGTGCTGGCGGAGCGGGACATGAATGCGTTCAAGACGAAATGGGAGAAGTATGTGATGGGGTTAAGGCGATAGAAAGCAGTGGGCAGAGGGCCGAGCGGGGGTAAGCCCACCGGCCTATGCACCTTCTTAACCCGGTTGATCCACGTATAGCAGACCCTCTACGTGTTTTCGACTTAGAATTGGAGGTGCGAAACGGCAGACTCCGGGCCTCGTCTGCGGTTTCAGTTCCAGACTTCCGCCTGACAAATCGGCAAGACCGAAATCCGCCATCCCCAATCCTATCTTCCGCCCGCGGGGAGATTCTCGTTTAAATAGCGAGTCAGCAATCCAAACAGATGGCGTTGAGTGCCGGGGCCTTCGAAGATGCCGTGCGAACGGTTTGGATAGGGCATGATTGTAAACTGCTTGTTTGCTGCCACCAGTGCGTTTACGAGCAGCTCGGTTGCCTGATAGTGAACGTTGTCGTCCCCAGTGCCATGGACGATTAACAGTTTGCCCTTGAGTTGGCCGGCGAAAGTCACAGGCGAACTCTGTTTGTATTCCTCGGGATTGTCTTGAGGCAGACCGCAATAACGTTCCTGGTAGATGGTATCGTAGTAACGAAGGTCAGCCACCGGAGCAACCGACATGCCTACCTGATAGACATCCGGATAACGAAACATCGCGTTGAGCGTCGCCGAGCCGCCGCCACTCCAGCCCCAGATGCCGATCCGCGTCGCGTCCACATAGGGCCACTTGCTGATGGCTCTTGCGGCATTGGCTTGATCCTGTGAATTGATGATTCCCGCACGACGATAGAAGATTTTTCGCCAGGCCCGGCCACGCGGCGCCGGTGTGCCACGATTGTCGACACTCATAACCAGGTAGCCTTGCTGCGCCAGCATCATGTGCCAAAGGAGATTGCGACCACCCCAGCTGTCGACTACAGTTTGGGACCAGGGTTCGGTATAAGCGAAAAAGAAAACCGGATAGCGTTTCTGCGGATCAAAATCCGGTGGCTTGATCATCCACCCATCAAGGGT
>DATKIS010000927.1:0-2416 GCA_035543975.1 Pyrinomonadaceae bacterium | reverse complement strand
CCAGAGTCATTAACCAAATGGTTGATGTCTGCCCGCAGCATGGCTTGCCAACCGGCTTCTCGACCGTAGGCCGTACGCCGAACTTCATAACCCGCCGGGTCGGCTACCTTCAGAAAGCGTAGAAATGCCTCCGCCGCCTCTGAATGCCGTTCGGCCATCGCCCCCACATAAAAGAGGTAAAGCTGGGCAAATGGATGATCCGCGTCTAACTCCAATGCCCTACTGCATGCTGCTACTGCTTCATCCACATTGCCTGCAAAGAAGTGCATTTGTCCCAAATCGGCGTTGATGGCGGGCGAGAGTGGATCCAGTTCAACGGCCCGTTTCATCCTCGCAACCGCCTCGACGGTCCGGCCCTGGCAGGCAAGGTAGATGGCGTACCACTGGTGTGCGGTGGCGTAATTGGGGTTGAGCTCCAAGGCGCGTCGCAACTCTTTTTCCGCTTCGTTCCAGTTCCAACGGGCAAACATTTGAACCAAACCGAGGGTGGCATGTGGCTCGGCCAGACTCTCGTCGAGCCTCAGGGCCTCGCGCGCGTGTCTTTCTGCGTGGAGCGCGTCTTTGCCATTGCTAAAGGCGTAAGTATCGGCCAATCCCGCATGAGCGAGGGCGTATGATGGGTCTGCGTCCAGTGCTTGTTGATAGTAGGTTCGACTCTTAGGCAGGTTCGACCTCCAAAAGTACCGGCCCAGCAGGTAGAGGCGATAGGCGTCTGGATTCTTGGTATGCCCTCGGGCCAGGCGGGCGCGCTCACCTCCGCCCAAATTAAGCTCAAGAGCGGACACTAACTGTTCCGAGATTGCATCCTGAATCCTAAAAACCTGCGCCGACTCTTCGTCGAAACGCCCGGACCATATTTGCCTCCCGTCGCTAACGCTCAGAAGTTGCGCTGTCACCCGCACCCGATCACCGAGTTGTTGAATACTGCCTTCCAACACAGCGTCAACTCCCAGCGCTCTGCCCAACGTCAAGTGATCGCCATTCCGTTCGCGCAACTCACGTTCGACGGCGCTCATGGGACGCACGATGAGGGAACTGACGCCGCCGAGCTTCATAGCTACAGCCTCGGCCAGTCCGATTTCGAGATACTCGTTCCCGGCAGTTGTCCCGCGAGTGCGGAAGGGGGTTACCGCGATAGATTTGATTTGATTCTGAGTGGTGACGGGTGTGGAGTTGCTGGAAGCTAACTCTGCGCGGCGTCCCCAACGATTAGACCAAATCAGAAACACGATGAAAGCTACGACCCCCAGCACCACCAGGCCGGCGAAGAATTTGCCGCGAGAGCTTAGCCGGAAAAGAGGAGTGGGTTGAAGTTGATGGTGGGCAGGTGAAGTCTCAGGGAGTGCAACTCGCTCATTCGGATAAATGTTTCGGCTCTCAGGATGCGCCGGTTCATTTCGGGTGACCCGAATTGAAGTGTGCCGTTGCAGGATGAGCGAAGCATCCGATGCAGAAGCTGCCGGCGAGCCGGATTCCTCCCGGTTTGATAGGGCGGTCGAGTCGGCTTCCGTCTGAAGGTCGGGTGCACGGTCTCGGACCCGGCGAACTACAGCAATAAACTTGTAACCACGAGTCGCGACGGTTTCGATGTATTTGCCGCCCCCATTTTCTCCATCCACTTCGCCCAGGGTCTTGCGCAGCACCGAAACCTGCTGCGGTAAGTTCGACTCTTCACGCAGGCTCCCGTCCCAGACTTCGCGCATGAAGTAGTCCTTCTCGACGATGTAGCCGCTCCGCTCAACCAGCGCCAGCAAGACCCGATAGGCTTTCGGCTTGAGAGCCACCGGCTGGCCGTCGCGGAACAACGCCTTCTCGCGGGTATCGAGAACAAATGGACCAAACTCGTAAATAGGTTTTTCCAGCTCGCCCATGTAGGTAGAAGAAACCTGAACTTAGGGCCGAGTGGCCGAAATTCAAGTTGAATTCAGAACTTTTTGAAGATTTCCCTTAGCGCCTGCACTACCCTGCGCGCGTTTTTGGAAGGGAGACGGGCGGGAGTTTAGCAGGCGGCTACTCGCCGCAGGCGGCCAGTCTAAGCGAAGCGCCCGGCCCTGACAACCCAAACTTTCCGGCCAGGGGTAACCCAGTGACTCAACAAAAAGCGGTCGGCCTGGCAAAGGGACTGATACACGATCAGCACCGTGAAACAGAAGCGGAGCTGCAGCCCCAGACGCGCTCAACCTCTGCCGAGTTTCAAATCGAGATAGACCAATTGGTGGTTGTAAAGAAGGTCGACTCGCTGGTGCAGGCCTGGTGTGTGGATTGTAAGGCGGAAGGGCACTGGGTAACTCCCGAGCACGCCGCGATCATTTCAAATTCTGATACCCGATCGATTTACCGCCGGGTCGAGGGAGGCACCTTGCACTTTCTCGAACAAAGCGATGGCTTGCCCCTCGTCTGTCTAAACTCGTTGTTT
>DATKIS010000926.1:0-7765 GCA_035543975.1 Pyrinomonadaceae bacterium | reverse complement strand
GATCAGCCCGCGTGAAAGCACCGCTGGGTCGAAACATCGTGTCGCCCTGAAGCAGTCCGTGGGAAACGGCTACGGATATGTAGCCTCGGAGTTCACTCGGGATTCCGGAGACGTCGAGGAAGGCCAACGGGGTTCCTGCTTTAGCCTCGGCCTCGGAGCGCAGCCCCGCAGCCCTTACCAGCGCCACGGCAGTTGTCAAACGCGTCACCGCGTCGTTTGGCCGGAACGAGCCTCCCTTGCTCACGTCAGTGAACAACGCGCCTGTCGGTGACGCCTGAACGCTTTCGACAAAAAGCATTGTCGATGCGTCGCGTACGTCCCGGTAGGACGACTGGCCGGGAAGGTATTGCGGAATGCGGGCGCCCAGAACCATGGCGGTGGCTAAATCCGCGCGTGAAATGCCGAAGTCAACTCGGAAACGTGAGCCGATCGGCCACATCGTGAAAGTGCGAAGGCTCTGGTAGATGTCGTCACGCAGGGCCGGACTTAGAGAATCGACATCACTCATGCGTGCATAACGCACGCGGGCGACTTCCACTACACCATAAAACTTCTGGGGTGTTCCCAGCGCACCCAGCGAGTTGCGGACGCTGACTCGCAGAGATCCCGCCGCTGGCGTGGCCAGGGACACGTTCTCGCGTTTTCCCGTGAGCCCGGTCAGGTTAATTGTGTTTGACTGGCCACGAAGTACGCCGGATTGATCGTAGACTGAAAGCCCTAAATCGTTTGTGCTCCATAGCGGTCCCCACGAAATCCTTACCGAAGCCGCCAAAGCGCCCGCCGGAATAGGGATAGTTGTTTCACTCGAACTGCCTGGCTGCACCGTACCGGTGAACGCGATCGGCGCGTCGGCGGAAAACTCCACCTGGTCGCGATCCAGAGTGCCGCGCCATAAGCCAATCCGGCGTGACGGAAACTCAGCCTCCAACACGGCTGCGTGAACGTTGAGCATCCCCGCGCCAGTTTCATATGCGTAATACGGCGGCAAGGGTGTGGCAGTGCGTTGGAGAATCTCCTTCACTTGAGCTGTGGTCAGACCTGGGTTGGCTTCCAACATCAATGCGATGGCGCCGGCAACCTGGGGAGCCGAGAAGCTCGTTCCATTTGCCGTGGTGTAATAGGGTAGTTCGTTGGAACTTAGTCGCTTGGTGTCTGCACCGGCAAGTCCAGTTACGCCGGTGACAGTGGCAACCCCGGACCCTCGCAAGCTGACTACATCCACACCCGGAGCCACGAGCGTGGGACGGAATATCGGGCTGGCAAAACTACCTCGCGAAGAGAATCCCGCCAGCTTTCCGGCGGTATCCGTGGCGCCGACACTGACCACCCAGGGCGCCGCTGCGTATGGGTTCAAGGTGTGCTGGCTGGGACCAGCGTTGCCGGCGGAAAACACCACGTTGATGCCGGCATCCGTCAGCATTTTCGTGCCTACGTTCACCGGATCATTAACGTCAAAAACTGTGTTAGCTGAGAAACTGCAGTTGACTACCCGAACCCCGAGATCCTTGCCGTTTGCCAGCAAATAATCAAAGCCTTCAAGAACGTAGAGGAGTGACAAATCGCCGGCGCTTAGGCCAACCAGTTTGGCTCCTGGGGCGACGCCACTGAACTTTCCACCCGAGAGACTCCCATTGCCGGAAACCACGCCGGCAACAAAGGTCCCGTGCCCATAAAGGTTATCGGTGTTCTGCAAACTCTCTGAATTGATTGGATAGTTAAACCCAACGCCGGCGCTTTGCGTGTCTGCCAGCTTGATGTTCTTGGTAACCCGACCCGCGAGATCGGCATGGGTGGCGTCTATGCCGGTGTCGAGAATCGCCACGGTGACGTTATTGCCGGATACCGGCAGGCCACGGTTGCTGCTCGTTATTTCCGGATCCTTCCAGGTGCGGGTAACGCCGGTCACCGTTCTAACTTCAGGTTCGCTGGTTAGAGTCAGGGTCCGGTTGCCATAAATTGAACGAACCGCCGGCAGCTTCGAGATAGCGAAAATCTGCTCCTGCGTGCCGGTCAAGGTCACGGCGGGCAGGACGTGAAAACGTGTTCCCCCCACGATGCCGATCTTCTGCAGGTCAGCTAAATCTGAATCGGAAGGAAGACGATGGTAAACGACGACGGCGTTGACACTGCTATCGTCGGTCATCTGGTTTAGAGTCAGCGCCAACTCAGGATCGAGGCTTTGAAGCCCGGTGGACATGGAGCGGCCTGACAGTGCCGAGGTCAACGCATTAGCACCGGTCTGGGTGATCTTGCTGGCGCCTTTGATGGAAATGTCTCGAGAGTTTGAGGTAACGATTAAGTCCGCGCCAACTAACTTGAGGGTGCCGGCCGGAATCGTAAAGGTACGGTCGTCGGCGCCGGTGGCGACGATCCCGTCGCTGTTTGAGATAGTCAGGCTGTCCGCACCGGTGGCCACAATCCCGTCCGCGCCCGTGGCTCCGATGCCGTCTGCACCAGTGGCAACAATTCCATCAGCGCCGGTCGCCACGATGCCATCGGCTCCCGTCGCGACGATTCCAGTCGGTAGCCTAATATCGATTGAGTCTGCGTGGTAAATTGTGCCGTCAGCGCCGGTGGCGACAATTCCATCAGCGCCGGTGGCGACGATTCCGTCAGCCCGGGTAATACTGATTGAGTCAGCACCGGTGGCCACAATGCCGTTGGTACCCGTCGGAGCCAGACCGTCCGCTCCCGTGGCAACGATTCCATCAGCGCCGGTGGCCACAATCCCATCGGCTCCGGTTGCCACAATGCCGTCTGCGCCGGTGGCGACGATGCCATTGGGTCCAAACGTAAGAAAGCTGTCAGCCCCGGTCGCAACTATCCCGTTGCCACCACTCATCATGACCCCGTCCGCCCCGGTCGCCACGATTCCGTCAGCTGAACTGATATTCAGGCCGGCCATCACCGGAGACACCATCACCAACACGACCAGCGTCATGGCGATTGACTGCCTTAATCTGACCACGATGGAATTAGAAAGAAACGTCATCCTTAGCAAACTATCACCTCAGTCGGGTTTGTCGGCGCAGTAGCTAATATCTGGCTATATGGCGAGGGTCGCTTCCGAACTGATTTCTCGGAATTTTCAAAACAAAGGCTTTTAGGGGACTCAAGCTTGAGCACCGCCTGCCAGTTCCCGCTCGCATCCGGCCGAGTAATCCCTTGTTCCCTAAAAGCGTAGGACATTCTAAATTGCCCACTCCCGGAGTGTGTTGCGTTAGTCTTGTGATTTCCGCATGAAACCATCACCAGCTACTTTCCAACAATTTAACCAATTAACTCGCGGTAAAGCTTTCGGGTCTCCGCGCTGGGGTCTACTCCTAACTCGCTCTGTAACAATCGCTTCAGTCCTTCATAGTGTTCCTTAACGGCCCCTCTGTTTCCCAAAGCGGCCTGGGCCCTCATGACCACGCAATGGATATCTTCGCGGAATTGGTCCTCGCGAATAATCAATTGCGCCAACTGCATAGCCCGGGGCCAGTCGGAAGCTGTTTGCGCCACGCCGGCCAGCGCTTCCAGCACCCGCAGGTATTGCTCGCGGTAGTAAGTGCGCTGCTCCTCCACCCATGGCTCATAGCTTCCCTGCATAAACTCACCGCGATAGAGCAGCAACGCTCGATCATAGGCCCGGATACACTCCTCAAACTGGCGCGCCCGGCGGGCATTCTCGCCTTCAGTCAACAGCTGATCGAACTCTTCAGTGTCGATGCGGTAGGAAAACTCGGAATTGAGCTGGTAGTCGCCGTCGCGGTAAAGCAGGAAGTTTTGCTTCAGCGGCTGATTGCTGTTCAGCGCCTTCCGTATGTGAGAGACGGTGGGGTGAAAGTTCTTTTCCACAGCCTCGAAATCTGTTTCGCCCCAGAACGTATCAATGATTGAATCTTTGGAAGCCCGGCGATGGCGTCTGGAAACTATGAAACAAAGGATGTCGCGGGCGCGGCGAGTAGGCCACGCATCAGCCGCCAGCGGGCGGGTGGGATCGCGCTGAATCTCGACCGGCCCCAGCATATTAACGGTGAGATCAGTCACCACCTTGGGGTGAAGACCAATGTCAGATATGTTTTCAGATACCTGAGCCGGTATGACCGTGGCCGCTGTTTTGGTCGCCGACTGGACTTCTTCGCGTAGATCCGTGGGCAATAATTCCAAGGCCTCTTCGCTCGAGAAGAGTTGCGGATGATTGGTAAGCTGACGCTTCAGCCAGTATTCATAGTCATATCTGACGGCCAGCTCGATCGCCCGTTTCAACCGCTCAATCATCTCCGGCTCTTTGCCAAGGTGCAGATCGCAAAGGGCTATCAGGGCGCTCGCCTGGGCTTCATAAAAATAAAGGCCTTGCCCATGAAAGTATGCCAACGCCTGCAATCCGTCGTGGCGAGCTGCTTCATGTTCGCCCTGAGCCACCATGATCCGACCCCGCGTCAGTAAAGCCGTAAAGAATCCCCGCTGTTCCTTTTCTACTGGCCGGGCAGCGATCAGTCGTTCAGTTTGACTCCGGGCCGAGGCGAAGTCGCCAATCTGCAAGCTGAGTAACGCGCGCTCCTCCAGCCATTCTGTTCGGTTCAAACTAATGCCGGCTTCATCGTAGGCCCTGGCGGCCCGCTCGTAGTATTCAATTGCCCTTTCAATCTCGCCGCGCTCGCGGTAGAGATTTCCGTAAGTTTCAAAAGTCTCGGCTCGGGCAACCACAAGATTGAAAAGCTGGCAGCGTTCCAGGGCGCTGTCGAGGTGCTGTTCGGCAGCGGCGAAATCCCCTCGATATATCTGGCAGCGCGCCATATTCAAATGGGCAACTGCTTCCTGAGGCATCGGCGCCGCCTGGGCGTCTTTGCGCAACATGCGGCTTAACCATTTGAGGGCCTCGCCGAAGTCGCCTCGCATCATGGCCGGCAGCCCGAGGTTGTGGGTAATCAGCCGAATGTAGTGTTCGTCGTTTCGTTCTTCGGCCGACTGTAAGGCCGCCCGGAATTCACGTTCCGACGCAGTCCACTCGCTCATTTCAAAGAGACACAAACCACGCGTGTTGCCACACTTGGTTCTGACCGCCGAATTCTGTCCACTGAGCACGATTGCGCTGTCGAGGTAGGTGAAAGCCAATTCGTAATCGCCCTGACGCCGGGCCAGGGTAGCCAGGGAATGGAGAGTATCTGCCTCGCCCTCTTTGTCGTCACGTTCATGAAGTAGCGCTGCCGCCCGCCTCAGCAACGATCGGGCTGACTCATACTCGCCGCGCAGACGGGCGACCTCAGCACGATGGGCTAAAGCCCGGGGATGAGCTTCGACGGCGGCCTGAGGAAGTGAATCGGCTAGCGATGCCAACGAGCCTAACGCGCCCGAGGAGATCCATTCAGAGCCACTTTCCGCGATAACTTTGGCTGCCCCCGCGAAATCTTCGACCGCCAGAAGATGTCGGACGGCTTGTTCCCACGACTGGCGCTCCATGAAATATGTGGCGCAACGCTGGTGCTCAGCCGCGACGCCGGTCCGGCCAATGTCACTGCGCAGCCGCCGCCGCAGGAAATTCTGAAAGAGCGGATGCAGGCGATACTCTTCACCCCGCCGGTCGCTGGCCACTGAAATGAAAACGTTGCGGCGCACGAGGTTCGGAAGCACTCGCGCACAGTTAAGTCCCTGGTAAAGCGACGCGCAGGCGTCCAGCTCGATTCGGTCCAAAAGGGAGACCCTGAGCAACAGTTTCTGGACGTCTTCTTCCTCGTCTGAAAACACCTCTTCCGCGAAATAGTCGAAGATGTCGCGCTCAGATTGCCTCAGAACTTCCACCAGATCAGGAGGACCGGCCTGGCCATCGCGATTGGACATGACATTCCGGTGGGCAACTTGCCGGACCAACTGCAGTGCGGTAATCCAGCCGTGAGTGCGCTCGCGATACTCGGCCAGTTGTTCCGGAGTCAACTCCAGATCGAAAACCCGGCGAAAGAGCTCCTGAGTTTCTTCGTCTGTAAACAGCAGATCCGAGCGGTCAATACTGGAAAGGGGCGAATGGGTCCGTAGCCTGCCCAGGGACAGCGGCGGCATCTCGCGCGAGATGATAATTACGTGCAAAACGTCGGGAAGGTAAGCCAGCAGTCGGTCGAGCACCGCATGGACAGCCGTGTCAGATCCCAAATGATGGTAATCGTCCAGCACCAGGATGAGCTGCTGTTCAACCCGCTCCAAAACCTCATTGAGGAAGACATCCACAGCGCGTTCCGGATGCTGAGCCAACTCGCCTGTGGCCTCCTGCAGATAGGAAAACATTGCGTCGCCAAAGCCCGGTACCTGTTGCTTGATGCCGAAGCCAAGGTAACCAAGAAAGACCGACGGATCAGCGTCAGTGTGGTCAAGCTGGTACCAAACGAACTGGCGTTTGTGGGTGCGCAAGAAGTCGGCGACAAGCGTGGTTTTTCCTGAGCCGGCGTTGGCGGTGACCAGCGTGACTGGATAGCTGAGATTGGCGAGCAGACGGTCAGTTAATCTTGGCCTGGACAGCAACTCGGGCGCCGGCCGCGGGGCGAGTAACTTAGTGCGAAGAAAAAAACTCGGACGTGTCACGCGAATATGAGCGTCCGCCGCGACCGGCGATGTAGGGGCGGGACTGTCCGGGACGTCTGGGGGCGCCATTTCGTTCTGCCTCTGCGAAGTGGATTGGGTTGTGCGCAGGTTAGCATGACCAAACGTAATCAAGCCACCATCTATCAGGATGGCTACTCCGCCGATAGTTGGTTGCTCGGGGGTCATCAAATCAGCACTTCGTCAAAAGCAAATCTCGGTTGCCGGTTGTCGTGGCAACTAAAAGAAGTTTCACTAGAAAACACAACGAGCGTTTAGCTGCTCAGTCGTAACTACGGCTCTCGCGCCGGAGCGTTGCAAGAAGGCGGCGGAATCGTCCAGAGCGCTCGCGCGCCCGTGTGTATGGTCGAGACAAATTCCCGCGTGCTCGCTGGTTAAACCGTAGCTTTCGAAAAGGGCGACCGCTTCGGATCGCGTGAAGGCCAGGGCTGCCTCGTCCAGGACCACCAAAGATTGTTTGGAACGCATTCTCCACAAAGGTGCGGGCGGCAAACTACGGCTCGTGATCAGCACGTGGACTTCGGAAGGCAGCAGGGGCAGCAGCCGGCCAAAAAAGAGCATCAACCAGTCTGAGTCGAAAACGAGATGAAGGTCTTCAATCACTATTAGTAGCGGGCTGGGCGCGTCGCCTTCCGCGAGTTCATAGACAAACCCTTCCGTCAGCCAGGCGATTAGGTCGTCGAGCTCCAGTTCGGGCGAATCGACCAGGGCCATCAGCGAGTCTGACCCGAAACCGGGTCGTTGCGTTTGAATGCTGTGAATTAGATAACGAAAGAAAACTCTGGGGTCGGCATCCGGCGCATCCACTTTATACCAGGCGACGGCCCGGCCGCATTGGTTCGCAAAATCCGCCGCGAGGGCCGTTTTACCCGCGCCGGCCCGCCCGCTGATTATGGTGGAGGTTCCGGCTGCCATGCTCTGCTCGAGCATATTGACCAGCCGCGCTCTGGAAAGCCGAGGCAGACGGCGCGGTTGGGTGATCTTGTCGATGATGAGTTCAGACTGTGTAGTCCCCAGGTCGTGAGAATTGTCTATTAGAAACATCGGGGATGCCCTTTCCAGTTTGTTCTTCTCGGCTGAGTCCTTAGCAAAAGCCCAGCAAAACTAAGGATCCAGCGGCAGCCCGACTCATGTTCGGTTGCTGAAAAGAGTTTTATTGCAATGACCTTGAGAAATTCTTGAGGTTTTAAAC
>DATKIS010000925.1:0-5036 GCA_035543975.1 Pyrinomonadaceae bacterium | reverse complement strand
GTTGATTCAGTGGGCATCGATTTAGAACTCATAGAAAGTATTGAGGTTTATTCAAAGACTTATGATGTCCTTCACCCTAAGGTCAGGTCAGGAGAAGCGAGCTAAATCCCAGGTTCTTGATTAACACATCTTAACCATTTTGTGTATGCGCGGCTGCCCTCGATCTTTGTGGCCGATAACTGGTTAGGAAAAACGAAGGGGTGGCGAAAGTTCGCGCAACAACCGAAATTGAGTTGGCTCATCGCCTCGGCTGGGTTTGAGATATTCGACGGCGACAAACAATCGACGAAATCACCCTAACTACTTCTGCGAAAAACTCCGTCTGTTTCGCGCGGTTTCGTGTGTTTGCATGGGTCGAATCGCGCCAGCCTTCTTCACCCTTCCTTTTATTCCCGCGCGGGCTCCAGACTTTGAGGACAGGGCGCAGAGGTGGGATGATGAGATGAGAACAACCTGAGGAGAACAGAATGTCTATTCGACCCATTAGACGACTAGCCAAATCCAAACCGACGCTCGAGGGCGCCGGTGTTCATTTACGCCGGGCCTTCGGTTTCGGTAAGACCGCTGACTTCGATCCCTTCCTATTGCTCGACGATTTTCGGAATGACATCCCCGCAGATTACCTGGCCGGCTTTCCCTGGCACCCTCATCGGGGCATCGAAACCATCACCTATGTCCTGGCTGGAGAAGTTGCACACAGTGACAGTATGGGAAACAGCGGCTCAATCGGTCCGGGCGATGTTCAGTGGATGACGGCCGGAAGCGGAATCATCCATCAGGAGATGCCCAAGGGCGACTCCGCTGGGAGGATGCACGGCTTTCAGCTGTGGGCCAATCTGCCGGCGGCGCTCAAGATGACCGCGCCGCGCTATCAGGAAGTTAAAGCCGCGGACATTCCTTTGGTGACTGACGACGACGGGACCCAGGCGCGCATTATCTGCGGAGAGTTTTGGGGAACGAGAGGCCCGGTGGACGGAATTGCCGCCGACCCAATCTATCTTGACATCTCGGTGCCGCCGGGAAAAACAAAGACACTGCCGATCGCTACACATCGTAATGCGTTTGCTTACGTATTTGCCGGAGCAGGGAAGTTCTGTAACGCATCAGGCCCACTTACGGTACCCACCGAAAGTTTGAAGTGGTTAGACACCGCGCCCCCGGCAGAAGCCGACAATCGTTCCCTGGTGCTCTTCGACAGCGGCGACGAAGTCATAGTGCAGGCTGAAGACGATGGCATACGGTTCTTGCTGGTATCGGGGGAGCCACTAAAAGAACCGGTGGCGTGGTATGGGCCAATCGTGATGAATACTCAGGAGCAACTGCAACAAGCGTTTGAAGAATTGCGCGAAGGCACCTTTTTGAAGTCGGGTGAATAGTCGAAGCTACCTCCGCGTTTACGGGCGACCCTGAGCTTACTTGTCTGGTGTCGCCCCACTACACGGGGTTACGATTCACGAAATTACACGAACGAACACCAGTAAGACTTTTGTCCAAAACGGGTCTTCTAATTTAGTTCTTATGGAGCCAGTTACGACGTCGCTCAATATTCCCATCAAGCGGTTCTCGCTACGTATCACGCCCACAGTGTTCTTAACCATCTTCCTTGGTGCAGTAGTTATAGGAGTGTTCCTGCATCTACCAGCATCACGAAGTGCTCCCGGAGCAAGTTCAGTCCAGGGTGGAGGCAAGCTCAAGATTGTCGTCCGCGACAGCGCCACCGGATCTCCTCTGGCGGCTGAGGTCGTCTCACAAGTTGAGGACCGTGGCTTGTCAGAATCGCCTGCGCTAGTGGGCGGGAGTCGTGCTGAAACGCTTCGGACCAACGCCAAAGGGGAAGGGGAGTATCAGCTTTCCAGCGGGAAAAACGAACTCGAGATCCACGCCGTAAATCACAAAAGCTTGCGTACTCATTTCCAGCCTGATGCTCAGGCGGTCAAGACCGTCACCTTCTGGGTTGATCCAATCACACCTCCTGATGAGTTGCGCGCTGAGGTTATCGCCGCGAAGACTCGCGCCGGACAGGCACTCCTGCATGGTCACGTCTTTGACGTTGTGAGTGGCTTACCGATCAAAGGCGCCCGGATCCAACTGCAGCGCGCCGGAGTAAAGTCCAGGACGGATGCGCGAGGATATTTTGTCATGTACGCGCCCGTGTCGTTGACGAACCCAGCTGAGGAGTTACCGGGTTCCGACAATCTCATTGTTAGCGTGTCAGGCTTCAAAACGTATCGGCGCGCTAACGTGACTCTTGTCGAAGGCACGACGCATTTCATAATCGACCTCAGTCCCGGCTCGGGGGTTACGAAACAGGATGACACCCATAAGCTCAAGCTTAGACCGGAGCAACTCAGCCACACGCAAACCGAAAGGCCTGAGGACAGAGATCAGATGTCAGACGTCGGAGACCAGCCGCTGGGAGCGTCCCGCCAAGACGGTCTGCCCCGCGCTCCTGAGAGTCTGAAAGCCGGAGAGGCAGTTAGTCAGCCGCCCACAGTCGTGGTTCCGACAAGCATTCGGGTGGGATCCAACTGCCCATCGGGGCGTGCTTCCTGTACTACTTTCAATGTCTACAGCCTCGATAGCTACGTGGGGACCGGCCTCGATGACGAGTGGTTTTCATCGTGGAACGTGGAATCGCTCAAGGCCGGCGCCATTGCCTATCGCAGTTATGCCGTATGGTTCGTCTATCACCCCATCTCCGCAAACTACGATATTTGCAACACCACCTCTTGCCAGGCCCACGACCCAACCGACTCTTCTTCCCGCACGATCGCCGCCACCAATAACACGGCCGGCATGATCGTGACTGACAGCAGCGGCAGCAACTCGTTCTTTGCTGAGTATGCCGCTGAAAATAACAACAACGCCTGCGCTGACGGTTTCACCGGAAGTCCGAGTGCAAACTGGCCCTGCTTAAGCGATCCAGTCGACGCGGGTCAGACGTTTAATGGCCACGGTCGCGGCATGTGCCAGTGGGGAACTCAGCGTTGGGCGACAAACCAGGCCAAAGATTACGTGTGGATCGTTAACCACTACTACAACAACAATGGCAGTCCCAGCGGCGCTCGTTCAGGAGTTTTGCAAACTCCCGCTACGCCAACGCCGACACCAACTCCGACACCCAGTCCCTCACCATCGCCGTCGCCGATGCAACTCATGCTGGAAGCCTTTGGTTCGCCGTTCGATCAGGTGGCCGGACTCGATTCGGTCCTCTTCATCCGCGACCCGCTCCCGGTCGTTAACGCAGCCGATTTGCTCAACACGGGGAGTGACAAAAACACGCGCGTGATCGTTTTTGTGACTAACCTGCAACTCGACGCGGGGGAACTCTCTTCTGCAGTAGTCGTCAATCTGGTCGACGCCAACAGTCAAAGCTATGACGTCCCCGCGGAAGACGTTCGGACCGTGCCTGGCATGAACTTCACCCAGGTAATCTTCAGGTTGCCGAACAACCTGCCCGCGGGCACTTGCACCATCAAGATTCATGCACATAGTCAGGTAAGCAACGCCGGGACGATCAGAATCCGCGATTAGCATTTCAGGGTTGAAGTGATAAGTGATGAGTGATGAGTGATTATGAGTAATTATGAGTGATGAGTGATGAGTGATGAGTGATGAGTGATGATGAGTGATGATGAGTGATGATGAGTGATGAACGCTGACTGCTGATTCTTAAGTAATCCGATCCAGCCGCTGGTCTTTGCTCAAGACCACCAGGCACTAACGGCTCATCGCCCATAATCGCCCATCACTCATCACTCATCACTCATCACTCATCACTCGGCACTCATCACTCATCACTCGGCACTCAGCACTCGGCACTTAGTACTCAGCACTCATCAGTCATGATCGGTCGCCGCCCCGCCCGGCAGTTCTTGACTTATCCACCGTGCAGTCTAATATCTACACATTTCCGGAGGTACCACATCCCATGCGAAGACAGTTATTGAGTTTGTTACTGGCAGCGCTCATGCTCGGTGCGTTTGCTTCGATTGCCTTTGCGCAAGAGGCCACGCAGGCAAAACCGTCAGACGAGGAAAAGACGGAGCTCTACACGAAGTACTACGAAGGGGCCAAGGGTAGCGCTGACCAGCAGAAAGTTGCGTACGAAGTAGCCAAAGAGTATTTGAAAAAGTTTGGCAGCGAAGAAGACCAGTACGTCTTGGCAGTAAAAAAGTGGGTGGCCAAATACGAAGCTGCGACGCTCGCGGCGACGCTCGTGGCCGATTTCAATCAGGCCGTCGCTGCTAATGACCATCCCAAAACTTTCACTGTGGGCCGGCAGTTTCTCGAGCGGGAGCCCGAAAACTTCAAGGTCCTCCTGAAGATGGTCAATGCCGGGCTACTCAATGCGAGAAAGGGCGATAAAAGTCTGAACACCGAGACTATCGCTATGGCGCGGAAGACTCTTCAACTTATTGACTCAAACAAGGTGACTGATCCCGCTCCCATGGACAGCATTGAAAACGTTCGTGGCTTTCTTAATTTTGGTGTGGGCGAGTTGCTGCAAGCCTCGGATCCGGTCGAAGCCATCGAGGCTTACCGGCGCGCGATCAAGGAGGGGGCCTACAAGACTGACCCGGCCACTTACTTTCAACTGGGGCAAGCGATTTACAGCGGCGAGTATGAACCACTGGCTGCGGAATACAGCGCGAAGTACACGGGCAAAGACGAAACGGCGGAAAGCAAGGCACTGCTGGACAAAGCCAACGCTGTCGCCGGTCGAGCGATCGACGCCATGGCCCGCGGCGTCGCCCTGGCCACCAAACCTGAATATAAGGCCGCGAAGGCCACCTGGCTCGCGCAGTTGACGGACATCTACAAAGACTTTCACAACAACTCCGACGCCGGCCTGAACGAACTCATCGCCGCTGTTCTTTCGAAGCCCATGCCGTAGATTAGCTCTGGAGACCAATGGGGAAAAGGGCAACGGGGGAATAGGGCAACGGAAAAAGGAAAACGGGAAAAGGGCAAGTAACTGCTTATTGCCCAGAATCGACGTACGCCGTCCTCCCACCCGACTTCGTTTAGAGAGC
>DATKIS010000924.1:0-3393 GCA_035543975.1 Pyrinomonadaceae bacterium | reverse complement strand
TCCCTCCGCGTCACCGTCGAACGCGCCATCGGACACTGGAAAAACTGGAAAATCCTCGCCACCGGCTACCGCGGACGACTCACCGAACTCACCAACATCATCCGCATCATCACCACACTCGAGCACTACCGACTCCACTGGTGAACCCACATCTGAATAACGCTCCAGGCCTGCAATTCCTTGCTGCGCCCGCGTTCGGCGAGCAGAAAACTCAGGTTCAGCATCGCGCTGTGGTGTCCAGCTTCGGCGGCCTGTCGGTACAAGTCCTCGGCCTCATCAAGACGGCCCTGCTGCTTGAGCAGGATGCCGAAGTTGAACATCGCGCTGACGTGACCGGCCTCCGCTGCTGTGCGGAACCACACGCCAGCCTCTGCACGATCCGTTTCCACCAGCAGCACAACGAGATTGACCATGGCACCGACATGACCGGCAGTGACGGTTCTGTGGAACCAGGACACTGCCTCCGCCGAGCAACCTCGCTCGACCCAGCAACATGCCGATGTTGTTGAGCGCGCTCATACTGCCAGAGTCCGCGGCCTTGTGGAGCCATTCCGCGGCATCCTCCGCACGGCCTCGCTGCGTCAGCAACTGACGACCAAACTGAACTGCGGTGACGTCATCTTTAGCAGAGTACGTACGGTAGGCGCCAGCGCCCCAAAGGGGCTTCGCTCGAACGAGTCTGAGCACTTCACGGTGATGCACTCAGAGTGTTGAATACTACAGAGAGTAAAATTATAACCTAGGGCTTCCCCCGATTGATCATCGCTGCTACGGTTCTGCACCGTCGCTTTCTTTGGTAGGTATCGCTGAGTTCCGGCGTCCCCCATACCGGGTTGGCGATTTCCCTTTTGCTCCGCTGGTTGGTGAACTAGCTTTGCGGGAAAGCGTTTTGTCGTACACTTGACCATAAACTAAATGGAGGACGTCCCCCGTGATGATTCTTGGCGGCGAAGGCGGCGAAGAGAGCGACAAGTAGCCTCACCGCTACACGCAGTGGTTAGTATGGTAAACGCCCGCCCAACGGTGGGCGTCTACTATTTGCGCTGCAAGCGCATGCCAATCCAGGTGTCGACTGGTATGTTGTTGGCGGTCAAAGTAACTTCGGGCCGGCCATCCTGGTTGTTGCCATTTTTAATGGAGAAGTTTGGGTTTGGCTGCTGAAAGCCGATCGGTTCGGAGTATACTGTTGTGGCTTTCGGGAGGACGACGGTATACCTCGCGTGCTCAATATGAAGTGCGCCGCTCAGGATGAATCCAAAGCTATCTGGAACGTACGACTTCATAAGTGGAATGCATTTGCCGGGCCATTCGCGATCGACCTCTATTAGGATCTCTGTTCCTTTTGGAATTGGAGAGTGTAGGTGTGCAAGCATCTCCAGTCGGCCGTCCGGCAGCCATCTGGGTGTCACCTGCCAGCTCGGCCCTCGATCTCCTGCAATGTGAACACTCCGAAAGTTGACCCGTACACGCTGACGATATGCTTCAGGTTGGTCCCATTTTGGATCCGCGCGAAGGCGCAAGAAATAAAGCGGATCACGGAGCGCCACGGCACGGATGATTAACAACTCGTTTACGTCGCCATTCTTTTCAATGGTGACAACCTGACTCCAGTCCTTTACAAGAGCCACAGGTTGATTCTCATCATAGAGAATATTGCAATAGCGGGTCAGTAGCTCGCGATGCGAATTTGCCTCTCGTTTGAGTGTCCTCCGGTCACGGATCAAGATGAGCATGGTAGACAACAACATGAGGATGATGGCAATGAGAGCGCCGAGTTTGACTGCTATGTTGCCCAGGATGACGCCTAGCAGCACGGCGAAGCTCATGAGTCCGATGACCGACTTCACGACGGCAGACGAGTCTTCGCCGGCCAGGTAGTCGTCGAGCCATGTCACGAAGCTCCTGAGCATGGGAGCAATCCCTCCGAACCAATGCAGGATCCAACGCGCTGGAATGTGAAAGCACGGCCAGTCTTGAGCAAGACCGTCTCGCGCACACCAGCAGAAGCCCCACGCGGCGTACTAACATGATCGCCAGTTCCCGCCAGTATACCTCTCCATGCCGCTTTGCTTCTTCGCGACTGTAATGCCGCCACCTCGTTGCACAGGTACAGCAACCGGTATCGTTACGGCAATTGCCGACATCCTTGACCGTGCGGGCTTATAGCACGGGCTAATCCGGCTCAGCGTCCGATGTCTGTTCAAGCAATTGGCCTAGTGTGTAGCTAATTTGGCATCAAACCGAATCAGCGAGCCGTCATTTGCCCGCGTCGCGCTGGCATTAGTCACCTACGTGATCCAGAAGCTATGTCCTTTGACGGGGTCCGCCATCGAGTTCATCCTCCAACACCCACACAAACGCCACTCCCGATCGCGGGAAGATCCAGCCGTCGAAGGTGACGTCGACCGTTTTGACTGGCGCTGCGCTGGGTGCTTGATCGTTACGAGCAGATTCGGAACCCGCAAAGTAGCCGAGCGTGTTGACGAACCGGATACCGGCGGCACCATAGTCGTCGAGGCGAATATGCGGCCCTTGCTCGGCCACGGCAGGTCGAGGTAGAGCATGTGCCCAAGGCGCTGCACGATGACGCGGTAGGTATAGGCCACAGTGATCGGCTCGTCATCCTTCCCGGCCTTGCCCAAGCTGACGGCGTAGACCTGCGCCCCTTCCCTAACGGTGCGGCGGATGCTCCGTGGCTTGCCGTTGACCGTCAGCTGAAGCAGCTCGAACGTTTCTGGATTGGCCGTGTCCACCCCAGCCGCGTTCTCGAAGTACCAGGCCGGAGGTAATGGTCTGGTCACGGAGCATCTCGCGATTGGGCTTCAAGAACTACATTTGGACCCACCTACGAGCCAGTTCCGGCCCCATTTTCCGATCTTCACAGGCTTGATCCCGATCGAGATATGGCCCCACCTCGTCGCCGAGCATGGCCGCCGCTCGTCGCCCGTCAACGTCGTACGTCCTCGCTGCCGCTGCGGGCGGTCCACGTTGACCTGCTCCTCACCGGCGGCGAAGTTGGCCACGATCGAGGAACGGGCATCCCCGGCCAATCCGGAGGCAGGTGGGGCCAACGCCCGCCGAACAAGAATCCGCTTCACAGAGGTGGGGCCACAGCTCATACCCAGGCTGATGACACCTCCCTGAGCCGCGCCGGTCACCGGTCGACGCACCAGACCGTCCTCCATCACTCCCGCGCGCAGAATCGCCCGCAACAGCTTGAGCACGGCCTGGTCGCAGACCCGTTCCTCCACCGCTCGTATCAACTCGTCATGCGGAATCGCTGAGAAACAGTCAGCGATGTCTGTTTCGACCACCCATCGTCTGCCCCGCCAAGCCTCATCGATGACGACTTGGAGAGCATCGTGCGGCGACCGCTTCGGCCGGAACCCGTAA
>DATKIS010000923.1:0-3276 GCA_035543975.1 Pyrinomonadaceae bacterium | reverse complement strand
GTAGTTTTCCAGTATCGCCAGCCACGTACGTCCAACAGCCAGGCCTGAACCATTCAACGTATGGACAAATTCAGGCTTGCTGCCGCCGGCTCGTCTGAAACGAATTTGCGCCCGGCGAGCCTGATAGGCTTCGTAGTTGGAGCACGAAGAGATTTCACGGAAGGCGTTTTGCGAAGGCAGCCAAACTTCGATGTCGTAGGTCTTGGCCGAGCCAAACCCCATGTCTGCGGTGGAAAGCGTGACGACGCGATAGTGAAGCCCTAGTTTCTGCAAGACCGTCTCGGCATTTTGCGTCAGCGACTCCAACTCATCGTAGGAGTTTTCCGGCAGGGCATACTTAACCAGCTCCACTTTCTCAAACTGGTGTTGCCGAATAATTCCACGGGTGTCGCGCCCATAACTTCCGGCTTCGGAACGAAAGCAGGGCGTGTAGGCGACCCACTTCTTAGGGAGTTGCGCGGCGTCGAGAATCTCCTCGCGATGATAATTGGTCACCGGAACCTCAGCCGTGGGCACCAAGTAAAGTTCGCGGTCATCACGCAGTTTGAACAGATCCTCCTCAAACTTGGGTAATTGCCCCGTCCCGAACAACGCCTGCTTATTAACGATGAAGGGCGGCAGCGTCTCCTGATAACCGTGCTCCCGCGTGTGAAGGTCGAGCATGAAGTTTACGAGTGCTCGACTCATCCGCGCGCCGGCGCCATTTAGAATCGCAAACCGCGCCGCTGCGATTTTGCTGGCCCGTTCAAGATCCAGGATACCGAGGGCACTGCCCAGGTCGACGTGATCGCGAGGCTCAAAATCAAACTCCGGTTTAGTGCCCCAGCGACGAATCTCGACATTGTCCGATTCATCCTTACCTACGGGAACGCTGTCATGCGGAATGTTGGGGAGGGCCGAGATCAGATCGTGCATCCGCGTTTCGGCCTGGTCACGCAGTTGGTCAAGTTCGGCAATGCGTTCCTTGAGCTCATTTACCTCTTTGCGGCGCGCGTCTGCCTCTGCCTGGTTCCCGGCTTTCATCAGTGCGCCAATTTCCCGGCTGGACGTATTCCGCGTGGCGTTGAGCGTGTCTGACTCGGCAATAATGCGGCGGCGTTCCGCGTCAGCCTGGACAAAGTCGTCAAGGGCGGCCGGAACGGCACCGCGGGTCTCCAGCCCGGCCCGCACCTTCTCGAGATTTTCTCGCACGTAATTGAGATCAAGCATTGTTTCTAGTATTCCCTGTTTGACAGCGTTTGGACGTTGTAATGTAATCCATACCTCGGAAAGGGATCAAAAGGCCAACATGAAACTAATTATTCTCGGCGCGGGATACGCCACTCGTCTTTATCCGCTGACGCTGGATCGGCCTAAGCCGCTGCTGCACGTGGCCGGCAAACCGATGATGGAGCATTTGCTGGAGCACCTGAGTCCCGTTGAGAGCATCGATCACATCTATATCGTGACTAATGCCAAGTTTGCGGACCATTTCCAGACGTGGGCCGACGACTACCAAACCAAACATGGCTCACTCAAGTTAACTATTGTTAATGACCAGTCGACTGACGACTCAAATAAGCTGGGCGCAATTGGCGACTTGAGCCTGGTGTTAAATCAGGAGCAGGTCGATGACGAAATCATCGTGGTGGCCGGCGACAACCTGCTTTCGCACAGTCTGGGCGACTTCGAAACCTTCTGCCAAGAGAAGCAAGCTCCGGTGCTAGCGGTCTACGACATTGGCGACCTCGACGAAGTAAAGAAGTACAACGCTATCGACGTGGACGCGGACGGCCGGATACTCTTCTTTGAAGAAAAGCCGGCAACTCCACAAAGCACGCTCGTGGGCATCGCGCTCTACTACTATCCCCGGAGCGCGCTCAGTCTCATTCGGCAGTACGTAGACGAGGGTAACAACCCCGATCAGCCGGGCCGGCTGGTCGAGTGGATGTATCAACGGACGCCATTTTATACTTGGCGAGTTCCGGGAATTTGGTTCGACGTTGGTTCAAAGGAAACGTTGGCAGAGGCTAATCGCGTGTTCGCGAATAAGATGTCCGACACACTTTAGTTTGTCGTCCGGATGGCAGGCATTTTTGCAACACTCGGGCATTCAACGACTCGACAAACTGAAGGAAGCTCTGAAGAAGTGCTTTTCGACGCGTAGCGTCGGGGTGAATGTAGCCCGGCCTTTCAAGGCCGGGAAAGCCGACGAAGCGGTCGCGCGTCGCATAGCGACGTTTGAAACTGGATCAAATTCATTCGTCGCTACGCGACGAGAATGGGTAACAAACTGATCCTGGCGTTGAAACGCCGGGCTAACTCATACGGACGCTAAGCGTCGCAGACAGTTAATCAGAGCTTCCTAAAGTGTGTCGGACTTAACTCAAATTACGAACCCATTAATTATGACTGATCAAAAACAATTCTCCGGCCGTACGGCCATCGTCACCGGCGCCACTCGCGGAATAGGGCGCGCCATTGCGCTTGAACTTGCTCGTCGGGGTGCCGACGTCGCCTTCAACTATGCGAAGAGTGCTGAGGCGGCCGAGTCGCTTACGAAAGAGCTTGATGTCCTGGGCGTGCGCGTCCTGGCATCGCAAGGCGACGTGGGTAACACGGAGTCGGCCGCCGACATGGTGAAACAGGTTAAGGACGCTTTCGGCCGCATCGACTTCCTGGTCAACAACGCCGGCGTCACCCGCGACAACCTGATTCTGCGCATGAAGGAATCCGATTGGGACGAGGTCATGGACACCAACCTTAAGGGCGCCTGGAATTTCGCTAAGGCGGCGCTCCGGACAATGCTGCGGCAGGAAGGCGGCGGGTCGATCCTTAACATCTCGTCCATCAGCGGGCAGGTCGGCATGGCCGGACAGTCAAACTATTCTGCCTCAAAGGCCGGAATGATTGGTCTCACCAAAGCGCTCGCCAAAGAGGTGGCCAGCAGGAAAGTGACTGTCAACGCGCTGGCACTCGGGTTTGTCGACACTGACATGGCTGGGGCACTCAATGAGACCTACCGCGCGAAGTTCATTGAGCAGATTCCGCTCGGACGCTTTGCCGAAGCCGATGAGATCGCGCGGATTGCCTGCTTTCTGCTGTCTGAAGATGCCCGGTATATCACCGGACAGGTGATACAGGTGGACGGCGGATTGGCGATGTGAGTGATGATTCGCCGCCGGTGTTTGGAGTACAACCTGCATCAGGTTGCGTCTTCGGTAGCAGCAAGCTGAAGCTTGTACTCTGTGCGCCTGTCGATAGCAGCATCGATAACCAGCCCATCAACCGTCCAAA
>DATKIS010000922.1:0-4184 GCA_035543975.1 Pyrinomonadaceae bacterium | reverse complement strand
CCTGAAATGAAACCAATCTTTGGCGAGCCGCCGCTTTGATCTGCGATCTGACTGTTCGATGCTCGATAGCTGTTTCCAAGTTCGTCAAAGAGGGTCGTATCATAGGCACTGAGTCCCACCTCCCGATCGACATCATTGTTGGTTATTCGTAAATCACAAATGACGGACGTGCCAAACCTCCTGCACTGCTGCAACTCGAAGGTGAACAATTGCGAATCAATTTTCTGTATCGGACTCTGAGGTTGTTTGGCCGCGCCCGCGTCGCTGGCCGTGTTGTCAGCGACCCCGCCGGTCCCGATCAGCTTCATGACAGACTCGTCCTTAGCAATCTCGGTGGCGGCGACGGAGAATATCTCCCCGGTAGCGGTATTAATAAGACGCGCGTTGACGCGCAGGCTCTTGCCGAGGTCAGTTACTGTCCCGGAGGCAATTGCATCAACTCCAAGTAGTTTTCCCAATTTCTGAGCCGAGGTCTGATCAATCATTCCAGTCAAGCTGAGCTTCTGTTCGCTGATGACCTTGTTCAGTAGTTGGCGTTCGATGACTTTGAATTTCTTTGTCTGATAAAGGCGTGTGATTAACTCTTCCGCCATGAAACGACCAAAATCCGTTACGTTACCTCTGAGATCAACGAACTCGACGACGGCGATGGTCCTTTTCTGGTTTTCAGTAAGGCCGTCTGAGATTTGTTTACTAAGGTCAGCAACTCTTTGATCCAGGGTTTGTGCGCTGGCGTGGCCAGCCACATGTCCGATGCACAGAAGCAAAGTAATCGCGATTGCTAATTGTTTTGTCATTACCATCTTGACCCTTCGTACGTAGGAATAATCAACCAGCCGCATTCTTAACGGCATTTCTTCTGGCTTGATCCTGATATTTCCGAAGCCGCGGACCCGGAGAGTTAATCTCAGATTCTCGCGATCCAATTTCCAACTGAGAACTTCACGCCACCTAAGTCCCTCCGGCGCTGTGACGACGACCTCACAATCGGAGCTGATCTCCAGGTGCGCGGAGGTCGCACGTCGTAGAAGGATTCTCAGCCGCTCTTCTTCATTGTCACGGCGCCTGTGTTTCCCTGAGTGTCACGAAACTTCCCCGTTAAAGACTTTCCATCGGCACTCAGATCTAGCTCAATCGTATCGAGGTTGTAGGGGCCGGGGTCGGAGGAGCCAGCCCCCGTCACGCTGGTGCCGGTCAAGAGCCATCTATTGTCCGGGCGCAGCCCTCCAGAGAGGACTTCACGCCAGCCCCCGTTCAGAAGCACAGCGTCGATGACACCTCCCTGTAGTGAGATCGTAAGCCTTGCGTTTGAGCGCCTGCCAAAGGTTCCTACCCACTCTCCAACAATCCCTTGCTCTACCCGCGCGCGATTGGTAGTCACGGCTTCAGCAGCGATGCGGGATCTCTCTGCGGCCACCGTCGTCCCGGGAAACGGATCTATGACGAACGCCCCAGTCTTGGTGATGTATGCTTCCTTACCGAGCACTTTGACGAACGTCAAGCCGTCCTGGAAACTTCCGACCTCATCGAACTGCGGGTTGATCACCATCTTGCCCGTTGGGTCGATGAATCCCCAACCATCATCGGTCTTCACCGCTGCGAGCCCTTCGCTGAAAGCACGAACGGGACTCGAATAGCTTCCATCGGGGTTGGGGTGTTGCACGAACTTCGCGTCGACAACCACCTGACCTTTTGTGCTAATAAACCCGTAATTAGCGCAGTACTTAGGGCAACCTGGGATGCTGCCTTTACCACTCTCAAAGATCGCATAGCCATCTGAAACACCAAAGATATGATCGTACTGCGGGTTGACGACGAACTTGCCGCTGCGGTCAATAAGGCCCCACCGCTGACCGGACTCCACTGGAGCTAAGCCGTCCACGAAACCATGAACACTCTCAAACTGCGGTGCGATGACCCATTCCCCTTTTGGGCTTATGTAGCCCCACCTCCCGCCGGTAGCAGCGGGTGCGAGTCCATCTGTGAAATCGTCCCATCCGATTTCGTCGACCTTGTCGGCGATCAATACCTTTCCCGAGCCGTTCAGGATGCCGATCTGGTCGTCTGCGGTCCTCACAAGCGTAACGTCATCAGTCCACCCGGATTCGCTGCCGAAACCCCATTGCACAAAGAGAAAACCCGGCGTGCCGATAAACTTACCGTCCTTGTCAATGAACGCGTATCTATCCTTGCCAATGTGGCCAACCTTGCCCTGCTGGTCGAAAGATCGGAGTTCGCCATTCAGTTTGACGGCTGCCCGTCCGTTGTGGAATGAGTTGACATAGACGAACTGGGGCGTGATCGTCACAAGTCCCTTTGTGTCGATGTAGCCGAACTTGGTGCCAACCTGCACCGCAGCAAGTCCCTCGGAAAAGGGAAAAACTGCGTCGAATTGCGGGTTGATCACAAACTCGCCCTTGGGGTTTATGTAGCCGAACTTGGTGCCAACTTTCACGCTCGCCAGCCCTTCGGAGAACTTCGAGACCGCTTCGAACTGCGGCGTGATCACGGTCTTTCCAGCGCGGTCCATGAAGCCGTACTTGCCGTTGACATTGATTGAGTAAAGACCGCTGGTGTCCGCCTTCTGTTTGCCCGGTGGGAGGTGTAGCCACCAGTAGCCTGCCGCAGCGACGACAACAACCACCACTGCCGCAATGGCCATGCTCGCGCGGGACTTGGGGCGCGCCGCCGATTTCCCGGGCTGAACCGAAGTCGCCGTTGGTGACGCAGCCGCATGATGCACGTCTCCACCGAGCCCGCTGCCAAGAGCCATCCCGCAACCGTGGCAAAACTTGGCGTCTGGGTCGTTCTCGAATCCGCACTGGCACCACATTAGTTGTCACCTCTCCGTCTCGGATGATCAAAAGAGCCGGATCAAATCACAGCTCTTTCGAATAATCGGCAGGTCGTCCATAAGACCTCAAGTGCAGAAATTCTTTAGCCCGCGCTGCGCGCGCGATTTCGACTACGCTTCACACTAACGAGCCCCGGCGGGCAGGCTGACTCGATCAAATGTGAAATTGTGGAGCGAATAGGACCTCGTTGTGTCTGTCTTCGGAATGCCGACGACGATCTCACTCGCGATCTGGAAGACTTTCGGCGGCGCGCCTGAGATCGCCTGGTTCGCATCCTGAACGAAAGTCGTGGTGACCGTTAGGCTCTGTCCCGGTGACATCTCCGTCGTTGACCCAAAAATGAAATGGGCTTTCTCACTGTACCCACCCATCAACGTAACATCTGACATAAGGTCATCCCGTTTGGAAAGTACGATCACGATCTCGGCGGGATTGTAATAGGTTCTGATGTATCCTCGGCTTCCCACACCAACGATACTCATCCCAGCCACGTCTGAGTTGCGGAGACGCCACAGGCCACCGTTCTCGTCAACCAATGTTGATCGCAGATAACTTCCTATTGTGGTGAAGTCACGATCGGGTGCGATCGCGTTCATCGCGACGACGATCTGTCTCTGCGTTTCGAGGTTCATGAACTCGAAGGAGCACCTGATACCGTTTACGCTCCGGCCATTCCCATCCTTGAGGTTCACCCGCATTATCGACTTGAGAACAACCCGAAGAGAGCTGATGTCCTTCACCGCGATAGCATTCGCCACCTGAGGACTCGTGCCACTGCCGCTAGTGCCAGGGCTAGGGCTGGTTGGCCCGGTCCCGCCTGCACCGGTCAACGCTATCACGGAGTCGTCCTTAACGATCTCTGTGGCGGCGACGGCGAATACCTCTCCCGTACCGGTACTAATGAGCCGTGCGTTGACGCGCAGACTCTTCCCAAGATCAGTGACCGTGCCAGAAGCGATGGCATCAACTCCAAGCAGTTTTCCCAACTTCTGAGCAGAGGTTTGGTCGATCATTCCGCCCAGGCTGAGCTTTTGTTCGGCGACGATCTTGTTGAGGAGCTGACGTTCGATCACCTTAAACTTTTTCGTCTCGTGCAAATGCGTAATCAGCTCCTCAGCAATGAATCGTCCAAAATCAGTTACATTACCTCTGAGATCAGCGAACTCAACCACAGCAATAGTCCGCTTTTGGTTTTCTGTCAGTCCGTTCGAGATCTTCTGGCTCAATTCGGAAATACGCTGATCGAGTCCGCCCTGCGCCCACGCGGACGATGCGCATGCGGCAACGGAGATGACCATACACAGGCTGAGCACTACTTTTCTCATTACT
>DATKIS010000921.1:0-3844 GCA_035543975.1 Pyrinomonadaceae bacterium | reverse complement strand
CTCCGGCTCCGGCGCCAACGGAATAAATAATCCCGTCTGCAACAAGCGGGGCTTCACCGGTTCGCAATTTATCCCGACTGCGACTACCGCTACCGGCGGCGGATGCATTTCAGTGTCGAGCAGGAGAAGCTTTAAAAACACTTTGTGATCGCGCATGGCATAAGGAAGGTTGAGTTTGAGTTCGTGGGTAGTGCCATTCTCCAACTTCATCTCGACCTGGATCGCATTCGTGGCGAGGGCATAAGAATTCAGACCGGCGCAGAGCTGATTGAGCAACCGCGCAAGTATGAACGACAGAGGTTCTAATTCGGCGATGGGGTAATCGAGCTCGATCGAGTTTCTGAAAACGGGTTCGGCTGGTTTGAGTTTGAGGTGACGATTAGTTTTCCCACTCGCCAGTTGTTGCAGCTTTAAACCGTCCTGGCCTAAACGTTCGGAGACTCCGATTAGGGGCAGCTCCGCAAATTCTTTAAACGTGCGCACACCCCAGAGTTGGAGAGTATCCAGAATTTCTGCGGCCCGCTTTTCCTCAATATCCACCAGCGACCATTGCAGGTTTTTTAAGGGTAACCCGCCGAGGCAGGTGAGCTCTTCGCCGGGGGCAGTAAACGTCACCCCTTCGCAAAACTTCGCCGCGTGTATGGCGGTATCAGGGTTGGCAGCCAAAGCGACGTTTACCTTACAACCCAAGCCACCGGTCTTTTGGGAGTTCGCCTGGTCGGCAATTTGAGAGGCAAGTTCATATGCAGACCCGAATCGTAGAGCACATCCTTCAACATCAATTACGACGGTGTCTGCCGCGGTTTCTTCAACCAGGGGCGAGAAGGTGTAAGCAAACTCCGGCAAAGAGACTTCGGAGCGGATACTCTGACCATAAATGCTCGCAAACATCGTCAACTTCCTAAAGCTGGATTGGGGAGACGAAGATTAGCGAAAATCAGCGAAGATTGTCAAGGTTGGGTTTCGAGTAATTTCGTGGATCGTTCTCTTTGGGCCGTCGCGTCCAGGCGGATCCACGAAAATCTCACTAATGTTAGCGGGCAACTTTGACCAAAAGGCTCTGATCTCTTCTGGTGAGATGGAGTGGACGCTGGCAGTTCACTTGAAAATGCAAGCCCTTCATCAGGTTTGCATGCGGGAATGGGGGCAAATTCACCCCACTGATTGCACTGCTGAAGGATGCCGGCCGGTTGTCTTTTCTGGAGGATCTAAACTCGGCAAATTTCGAGGTGGGGGGATTTGACGACCACAACCACGTTTCTTGTTTGAGTTCCAAAGCCAGCGCAGCGCACGATTTCACGCAGCTCTCCTCGGCGATTATCACCAGCGCGGTAGGAGTATTTTCAACTGTGCGACGGAAGCGATACCACCATGATGAAATTATTCTCTTCGCATCTTTCGCCGCGATGTCGCCGAGATCCAATAAGACCAGGCCAAAGCCGCCACCTTGCAACAATAAATCTGTGCTCTTAAACGCATGCTCCAAGTTGTTGGCGCAACGTATCCAGAGCAAGCGTTCAAAATTCACTTCCGCTTGCGAGGCTGATTTAGGATCGAAAGAATTGTTGGTATCCACCAGGGCGCAAATTTCCTGACGCTCGGTGGCGTGGGCCAGGGCAGAGAGCATAAAGCTGGTGCGACCTGAAGACGCGGTGCCAAAAACTTCGGTCAGCGCGCCTCGTGGCAAACCGCCCAGGGTGAATGAATCGATTTGAGGAATGCCGGTGGAGATTACCTCGACCGGCCTTTTTTCCTGCAGCTTAACAGCCGCACCGAAGCGCGAGGCTAGTTCGGATTCAATTTCGACTTTTGAAACTGCAGCTCTCATGATTTATAACCCTGTAAAGCGCGCCTGTTACGTCGTCCCCAGGTCCGAAGGACCGGAAGTTAGTAGCCCCGCCCGTGAGGGCGGGGGGGGGGAATTTGGCCGTGATCTTTCGAGGCCTGAAGGGCCGGCACATCCTGGCGCACCTTCGGCGCTCAGATACCCCAGCTTCTTTTTAGTCCTTGACCCCGCCTTTCATCTTCGTTAATATTCGCATTATTTTCGCTGATGACCGAAAATATCACGGCGGGCTCGCTCGAAGCAAGATTTTTAGTAGGGGGATTTTTGAAATGCCTATAACAGCGCGGCAACGACAGGTCTACGAGTTTATCTGCGGGTATTTCGAAAGCCAGAAACAGCCACCCACGATCGCCGAGATCGGCAAGCAATTTCAGATGACTTCGTCGGCCAGCGTGCACAGTATCTTGTCGGCGCTGGAGCGGGAAGGGCTAATCAAGCGCATTCCAAACGTCAGCCGCGGAATTGAGATCGTCAAACAGGAAACTGGGGAAGAGGGTTATGAGATTCCCTTGTTGGGACTGGTGGCAGCAGGCCAGCCTATCGAAGCCATTCTCACGCACGAAACCGTCTCGGCCCCAAAGAACATGATGGGTCGCGGGCGAATGTTTGCACTGCGAGTGCGCGGAGATTCGATGATCGAAGAGAACATTCAGGACAACGACATAATTATTGTCTCGTCCCAGCAAACTGCGGAGAACGGCCAAATGGTAGTGGCTCTCATTGATGGAAACTATGCGACCGTGAAGAAGTTTTATCGGGAGGATGATTTCATTCGGCTGGAGCCGGCGAACCCGCAGTTCAAACCAATATTTATTAAAACTCCCGGCAGACTTCAGCTACAGGGCGTGGTGCGAGGGCTTATACGTAATTATCAAACTCCCGGGTGAGAAGACCTCCAGACTGGGATTTCAGATTTGAGATCTCAGATTTGAGATTTCAGATATTTCAGATTTCAGATCTCAGATTTTCAATCTCCCTCGTTCACCTGCCGCGGCAATAGGAATTCACCCAGGGATCAGGAATCATGACGACCGAACAGGACTTCCCGCCTACCGGCAACGCATCAGACGTAACGCTCTGCGCGTTTGCCCTGGCCGATTGCGTGGTGCAGGTCGACGCCCAGATCGCCAAGTATCTCCGCGCCGTCCATAGAACCGCGCTCGAGCTCGCCGTCCCAAATCTGTTTGGCTTGGAGATTGGTGGCTATTGGCTAACTTCCGCCCAGATTATTCAACTACGAAAACTGCCTGATTTCTATCCGTCGAATGAAGCCGGCCTGGCTAAACGCGCGGTTGAGGCCTACCTGCTGGCCCAGACTGATGGACTCGAGCCAAATACAAACACTCTTGTATCACCAGCGAAAGCTTCACCGAGGTAAACTATTCGCTATCAAGCAACCATGAAGCTACAATCCCCACCGTAATGGCGAAGAACTCTCACATTGAGTGGACCCACCACACATTTAATCCCTGGTGGGGTTGCAACAAGGTTTCACCTGCGTGCGACCACTGCTATGCGGAATTGTGGGCCAAGCGCATGGGGCACGGACTATGGGGCACTACCGCTCCCCGCAGATTTTTCGGTGACTCGCATTGGCGAGAGCCCCTCAAATGGAATGAAGAAGCTCGACTCAACGGAACTCGTGAACGGGTCTTTTGTGCCAGCATGGCTGATGTTTTCGAGCGACGCGCCGATCTCAATCACGAGCGAGCCAAGCTCTGGGAACTCATTGTAAACACTCCCAATCTTGATTGGCTTCTCCTTACGAAGCGACCTCAGAACATCCAACGACTTGTCCCTTGGCGAGACAATTGGCCTGCCAATGTTTGGTTGGGTACAAGTGTGGAAAATCAAACATTGGCAGAAAAGCGATTGCCATTTCTTTTGAGAAACGCAGCTGCTGTCCGCTTCTTATCATGCGAACCCTTGCTCGGTCAGCTCAACTTACGCTCATGGTTTAATAGAACGGGACTTCACCCTATTGACTGGATCATTGCC
>DATKIS010000920.1:0-6518 GCA_035543975.1 Pyrinomonadaceae bacterium | reverse complement strand
GCTTTATTCTGCTGATCGTGCCTATGGCTAAAACAGCGCCGGCGCTGTGACACTCGGCGTTCGCGCTCAATAATCAACGTTCGTTTAGAGGTTGGCGGTACCCACCTCTAAACGAACGTATGCTTGAAACGAACGGATGATAATTTCACCTTGTACGCCAGTACGGGTGTTCAGGGTTCCTGGACGGCGCTTGCGCTTGCGGCATACAGATGATCGAATCAGGCCTATGATCCCGATTTAGCCGTTATGCAAGACCCCTCTGGTGACTTACGAAGAATCCCTGGCTGTCGAAGGGTTTCTCGCCAGGCGCATGCGGCACGAGAAGGTACGTACCATCTGGCTGTAACTCTCGTGCCTTAACGTTGTCTCGCAGGTAAGCCGTCAACAGTACGTCCTTCAAATAATGCTTGAGCGCAGGGTCGGAAACAGGTGCGACTACCTCGACCCTGTGATTGAGGTTTCGGGCCATCCAGTCCGCACTGCCAATATAGACCTCTCCCTCGCCGCCATTGGCGAAATAGAAAACTCGGCTGTGCTCGAGTAACCGGCCAACGACATTTCGCACTTTGATATTTTCCGAAAGCCCTGGAACTCCCGGACGCAGCATGCAGATGCCGCGAACGATCAGATCGATCTTCACGCCGGCAGCGGACGCTTCGTATAGCTTCTCGATTATTTGCTTGTCGGCCAGCCGGTTAAGTTTCGCCAGAATATGAGCAGGCTTGCCGGCTTCGAGGGAACGGATTTCACGATCGATGAGCTCGCACATCTTGTCTCGTAGATTCACCGGAGCAACCAGAATCTTCCGGTACTCCGTCTGCCGCGAACATCCCGTCAGATAGTTAAAGAGCTCGGACGCATCCGCTCCGATGTCCGCGTCAGCCGTTACCATGCCGACATCGGTATAGGTACATGATGTAGTCGGATTGTAGTTTCCGGAAGCGATATGCACGTATCGCCTCAAAAAATCGCCTTCGCGACGAACCACGAGCGTAAGTTTACCGTGCGTTTTCAAACCCAGAATCCCGTACACCACATGGACGCCGGCTTCATCGAGTTTTCGCGCCCACTCGATATTGTGTTCCTCGTCAAACCGGGCTTTGATCTCGATCAAGGCGGTGACTTGCTTTCCCTTTTCACACGCTCGAATTAGGGCGGGAGGAATCGGAGAGTTAGGTCCAGTACGGTATAGACAGATCTTAATGGCTACGACGTCAGGGTCATCCACAGCTTCGTTGATAAAATCCGTGACGCTGTTGTACGAGTCAAACGGGTGATGGAGGAGGATGTCTCCTTCCTTTACTACGTCAAACACTGACTTCTTGCCGAGCCACTCAGGCGTCACCGGCGAAAATGGTTTGTCTTTCAGATCGGGCCGATTCAGATCGTAAAGTGCCATGAAGTCCTCGATGCCAACTGGCCCATCCAGGACATATACATCTTCGCCGAACAATCGCAGGGAGTCAGTCAAGTAGGCAACCATCTCCTCCGGCATCCCGGCGGAAACTTCAAGTCGGACCGGGGAGCCAAACCGGCGCTGGCGCAGCTCCTGCTGAATAACCCGCAGCAGGTCTTCCGCCTCGTCCTCTCGAATATCTATATCAGCGTCACGTGTTACTCGAAAGCGATGACAGTGTCCCGGCTTCATCCCGGGGAAGAGAAAGTCGATGTTTGCTTCGATGAGATCTTCCAAAAGGATGAACTTTGTCTCTGAATTCTGAATGGGCACTAATCGCGGCACAACCGGCGGAACCTTGATCCGCACGAAGCGCGGAGCATGCTTTTGCCGGGTATCGGTCGTGGCCTCTTCCTCAGGTGCTTCGACCATCAGTCCCAGGTTCAGACTCAGCGACGAAATGTAGGGAAAGGGATGACTCTGATCGACCGCTAGCGGGGTCAAAACGGGAAAAACCTTCTCCATAAAGTAACTGCGAAGCGCAGCCTGTTCGTCAGGGCCGAGGCGGTCGTGAGCTACAACCCTAATTCCTTCAGTCTCAAGCTCGGGCAGTACTTGACTGCGCAGCGCCCCGACCTGTTGTTCGACCATCGAAACAACTAGTTTGCGGATTGCCTTCAGTTGCTCTCCGGGAGTCATTCCGTCAGCAGACAGTTCCTTCACATTTTCTTCCAGTTCTTCCTTCAGCCCCGACACTCGGATCATGAAAAACTCGTCAAGATTGTTGGAGAAGATGGAAAGGAATTTCAACCTCTCAAGTAATGGATTGCCAGGATCGAGACCTTCCTCCAGTACGCGCTTATGAAACTCGAGGAGGCTCAGCTCTCGATTGAAGAAGAGACGCGTGGCCACAGTGGCCGTTGGATGGAGGGCGGGCCGAGGGACTTCCTTAAGGCCTGCGTATTCTGTTTTTTCTTTAAGGGCTGTTGACATTGCACTCCTCAAGGGCGTCGACACGGGATTTTGCAACTAAGTTAGAGACGTAACGTTAAGACTACGCGGGAGAGTCTTCGGGAGACAGTACCTAGCTCATTGAGCAAGGACTGTTCCAACGATATTGGACGAGTTTGGCCTGAAGAACGCCGCCTGGGGCACCAAATCTCCATCGAATGAACGCAATTTTGCCATCTAGCTGTACGGAATCCGGTCTGACAGGGGTATCGACTTTGTCGCTCGAAAAGTGAGTTGTTCGCCAAATTTTCGGTCGCCACTGGAACGAATGTTGAGACCTGAGCGTAAGTGATATTGACGCGCGCAACCCAGATTACGGTGCTCGCATCTGTATCTATGCGGTGGATGATTCAGTGGAAAAATTCACGAAATCACCGTCTATTTTGGTCGTGACTTGTTTGACACTCCGGAAAACCGTGTGATAACCTCCGGACTGATCTTTTGACTACGGCTTCATGAGCTTATGGGTCATCCAACCCACTAAAGACGAGCCTTTTACCTCGCGACATTGCTACTGCGTTACGCGACGAACTCCCCAGGGAGATTGATCTGGGAATTTGCCGCAGCTACTGAAGGAGAACGACGATTTGATGTTACCGAGCTTCCCGAAACTAACAGCAAGATTAACGTTATTCACGGCACTCTTGGTGCCGGCGCTGAGCGTTTCTGGACAAATACCAGCCGGTTCGTCGGCTCGCGATATTCCCACCGCAGTTCAGCAGACTGAGGAACGGGTGTCCCGAGTAATATCGGCGGCTGAGATCCACTTCAGACAGGGGAAACTCAATCTCGAAGATAACAAGCGCGACCACGCACGCGATGAGTTCGACAAGGCAGTAGATTCGATTCTGGAGTCTGGCTTGGACGTTAGGGCCAGTCAAAAACTGCAAAATTTCTATCTTGAGCTGGTAGAGCGTATCTATCGTGAAGAAGTACCTGTTGGACGCGGACCGATACCGGGAAAACTGAATGTAACGGAGTTAGCTCAGAACGGTACTCCTTCAGAAGCCGCTCCACAAAAAACTGAACCGCCGCAAATCGGATTTCGTGACCAGAAATTCGAGCCATCGCCACTAGATGAACTCAGCAAACTGGTGCTCACCCCCGAAGAAAAGAACGTTTCCGATGCCGACGTCGTTGCCCTCGAGCAGGCAAAACAAAACGTCAACTTTGGATTCACAATCAATCCACTGATTCAACAGTTCATGAATTACTACCAGGGGCGAGGTCGCACGACCATGGAGTCGGGACTGCGTCGCTCGGGGCAGTACATGAAGATGGCGCGCCAGATATTCAAAGAGGAAGGCGTACCGGTGGATATCACCTGGTTGGGACAGGTTGAGAGCGCCTGGAGGCCAAAGGCTGTGTCCTGGGCCGCAGCCTCGGGACTATGGCAATTTATTCCGGGCACGGGCCGTCAATTTGGACTTCGTCAGACTGCCTGGATTGACGAGCGAAATAGCTTTGAGCAGGCAACTCGAGCATCAGCCAAATACTTGAAGAGCCTCGCCGCGCGCTATAACGGAAATTGGGAATTGGCGATGGCTGCCTATAACACCGGCGCCGGTAATATCGACCGTGCAATCTCCCGTGCAGGCACCGCAAACTTTTGGGCGATCTATCCCTACATTGCGCAGGAAACCCGTGACTACGTACCCAACATTCTGGCGACAATACTCATAGCGAAGAACCCGGAGAACTACGGATTCAAAGGCATTCGTCCAGATCCGCCATTGGCTTATGACGTTGTGCAGGTTTCGAACTCAACGAGTTTACAGTTGGTTGCCGAGGCTACCGACACGAGCGTTGATCATATTCGCACTATCAATCCCGAGTTGAGGCGCGACACAACACCGCGAGGCGAGGCCTACAACGTCCGCGTCCCCGGTGGCAAAGGAAAACAGTTCTTAGCAATTTTGAAGCGGATTCCAGCTGAGCGCCGGGATTCAGCTCGGGTCATTTCCGTAGCGCCGGATGAAGATTTTCAGCAGGTGGCGAACAGGACCGGAATCAATCTGGCTCAACTGCAGGCAATGAATAGTGGCGTTGATTTGAAGACCACTACCAAGCTCGTTGTTCCCAACAGCGGTATTCGATTGGCAAGTTGGAGCCGTGCCAAGCCCGGCACGACCACTTCCCCCAGCGCCGGATTAACCAAAGTTCGCGCCCGCAAGGGAGACACGATCTCCAGGATTGCTGCTGCTCGTAATCTGGACGCCAACGAAGTGGCCCGTTTGAATGGCGTCACCGCCGACGTGGAACTTCGGGCCGGCCAGGAAGTTAAACTGCCCGCCACGGCCGCCGCTGCGCCGTCGCGCCGCAGGTAATATTTAATTGACAGGATAACGCGTCCCCCGTTGATACCCACCAACGGGAAACTCTTTGAGCGCGCTTTCGAAGTTTCGCAAGCGCGCTCGATTCGTTTTCACCCTCCATACCGCTTCAGTATTCTCACCTTCGTTTCTGAGGGGGGCTCCTCCCATGCTCTTTCGTACTCTGTCAGCGGCCGTTTATGGCATCGATGCTGATCTCGTCGACATTGAAGTAGATCTAACTGCAATCCGCGGCGAAGCAGATTCCACACCGCCAGTCACTATTGTGGGACTACCCGACGCCGCCGTGCGCGAGTCGCGCGAACGTATTCGAGCAGCGATATGTAACTGTGGTTTCTTTTTCCCGATTCAGAGAATCACAATTAATTTGGCGCCCGCCGACGTTAGAAAAGAGGGCGCCAGCTTTGACCTCCCAATCGCCCTGGGCATCCTCGGTGCAAACGGCGACTTGGCAACACAAAACAACTTGATACATGTGCTTTGTGTGGGAGAGCTTTCGCTCGACGGTCGTGTCCGCCCCATCAAAGGCGCGCTGCCCATTGCGATTCTCGCGCGTGAGGCCCAGATCAAGCACGTAATTCTCCCGGACGAGAATGCTAAGGAGGCAGCCGTAGTTTCCGGAGTGAACGTTTACCCAGTCGGAGATTTACGAAGTGCCGTGGAGTTAATCGCCGCCCTTCGTTCGCCCACTCCCCCCGAGCCCCTCAGAATTGATCCGGCTGAAATTCTGGTGCGGTCCGACAGCTACAGTGTGGACTTCCGTGAAGTGCGCGGCCAACTCTCGGTGAAGAGAGCTCTGGAAGTGGCCAGCGCAGGATCACACAACATTTTGTTAATTGGTCCACCGGGCTCAGGGAAGACCATGTTAGCAAAGCGGTTGCCCACCATTCTGCCGTCGTTGGAATTTGAAGCCGCCCTGGAGCTAACCAAGATTCACTCGGTTGCGGGACTCACCGGTCGAGCGGGCTTGGTGACTGAACGTCCGTTTCGGTCTCCTCATCACACCATCAGTGACGCTGGCTTAATAGGCGGAGGCGCTATTCCGCGACCAGGCGAGGTTTCTCTGGCGCATCAGGGAGTGCTCTTTCTCGATGAACTGCCGGAGTTTGACCGCAGCGTTCTGGAAGTGTTGCGTCAGCCACTGGAGGATCAAAAGGTCACAATTAGCCGCGCTTCGATGTCCCTGACCTTTCCCGCTTCGTTTATGTTGGCGGCCGCGATGAATCCGTGTCCTTGTGGGTTTTGGAACGACCCAACGCGTGAATGCCGTTGCACCCCTTTGCAGATTCAACGCTACGTGGGCCGGATTTCCGGCCCGTTGCTCGATCGGATCGACATCCACATAGACGTGCCGGCCGTGAAATTTCGCGACTTAACGGGCGAAGCGTCACCTGAAACCGATGACTCCTCGACCATTCGTGGTCGAGTCATAGGAGCGAGAGAACGGCAGCGTACCCGGTTAGCTGAGGAGAAGATATTTTCGAATGCAGAAATGACTCCGCGGATGATTCGTAGCTACTGCAGGATTGATTCCGAAAGCGAGCAAATGCTGGAACGGGCTATGACACGGCTTGGCTTGTCAGCACGAGCGTATGACCGTATCCTGAAAGTCAGTCGCACAATTGCTGATATCGAAGGTTCTGAGGGTATCCGCTCGGCACACGTGGCCGAAGCGGTTGGTTATCGTTCACTGGATCGGACGTACTGGACCTGAAGGCTCGAAGTTAATGAAACAGTTGAAGCGGCTGGGGAAATTCAATATCTTTTGGGTCGGGCAA
>DATKIS010000919.1:0-3758 GCA_035543975.1 Pyrinomonadaceae bacterium | reverse complement strand
GCCGTCGGTTTTGGATGTCACTTCGGTTTAGGACTTTTCATGCCGTGCTGACCGAAGGGCGATGGGCGGAGGGCGAAGAGCCAAGGGGAAAGGGGGAAGGGGGAAAGGATAGAGGCCGCAAAATTGGGCGACAACGCCCTGCTGGACAGATCCCGATTCATTGAAAATCTTTGAAACGCTATCGCCCGTTCCACAGGCTGACAAATGTCATCGCGGTTGATCCTGGGACTCACGCCCCAGGCTTTATGCTGGCACCTGCTCCGCAGCTTGAGACTGGCTGCAGGGCTGACATTCGAGGAAGAATTCGGAGAGCCCGCGTAGTATAATCTTCCGACGCCAAAAAAACTTGTTATCAAGTCAAGAAAGAAAAGGGCAACCATGAGCGGCGAAAACTGGCAAGAACAGATTCAACGGCATATGGCTTTCATTCTCGAACAACAAGCGCAGTGTGAAGTGCGCTGGGCCAAAACTGATGAGCGTTGGGCCAAAACGGATGAGCGTTGGGCGAAGGCGGACGAACTCCGGGCGAAGGCGGACGAGCTGCGGGCGAAGGCAGACGAGCGTTGGGCCGAAACGGCGGAGGGAATCCGGGCCCTTTTGGCGATAGCCGAGATCCATGAGGGCGAGTTCAAAGAACTGCGCGAGGCCGGCCGGGCCACCGACGAACGCTTGAACGCACTAATCAATGTGGTCGAACGTCAAATCAGTGAAGGTCGCAATGGCAAATCGTCGAACTAGTCCAGCCCGAATCGGTGTCTTATTACGGGCTGGTGAGTTCCGGTTAGGAGACTTGAAAGGGAGTATTGACCAAAGCGCCGCCGGGCGGCGCACTCCAAGGAGAGGTTTTCACCGCACGTCTTTTTGCGAAACCATTCAGCCCCTCTAACTGAAACTCTCTGATTAGATTTTTGGTTAGCTCATACCCCGCGCAGGCGGCTAATTTGTCCTTGCTGGTCCAGCGGCGAACCCGGCGCTGGCGTAAATTCACGTTCCCAGTGCTCGCTGGTCCTCTTCTCATCGAGGTGAGTACACAATGTCCCTCCCGACCCCAGACTCGCCAGTACAACTCCCGGCCCGCATGCTAAACGAGTTTGCCTATTGCCCGCGGCTCTTTTACCTCGAATATGTGCAGCAGGAATGGAACCATAGCGCAGATACGCTGGAAGGTCGCTTCATACACCGGCGCGTTGACCAGCAAGCCGGCAGTGTCCCCGCAGCTGATGAATTCAGTGAAGGACAGCGCGTGCATGCGCGGTCCATTTCGATCGGTTCGGACCAGCTGGGCGCAGTCGCCAAGATTGATGTCCTCGAAGGTGAAGACGGAGTGGTTACTCCGGTCGATTACAAACGGGGCTCACCACCTGACAACCCCGAGCGTTCCTGGGAACCCGAGCGCGTCCAGCTTTGCATGCAGGGTCTGCTCTTACGCGAGAACGGCTATTCCTGCGACGAAGGCGTGCTGTTCTTCAAAGAGACCCAGGACCGGATTACGATTCCATTCACCGGCGATTTGATCGCCCGCACGCTTGAACTGCTGACTGAGGCCCGCCGCGTTGCCGAGTCGGGCTCCATTCCACCGCCGCTGGTTGATTCACCTAAATGTCCCCGTTGTTCACTGGTGGGCATCTGTCTGCCGGACGAAGTTAACCTTCTGCGCATGACTGAGGTGCAGCCCTCATTGCCCGGCCTGGAGCCTGATGAGCAAGTTGAACGCGGGCCGCGAGGTTTGTCGGTGGGGCGTGACGACAAGCTCGCGCTGTATGTTCAGGGCCAGGGCCACAGCGTGGGGTTGAAAGGCGACGTGCTGGAAATACGCAACAAGAAGGAGATCGTCAATTCGGTGCGGTTGCGCGAAGTTTCTCAGGTTAGTCTGTTCGGAGCCGTGCAGTTGTCCGCGCAGGCTTTGCGCGAATTGGCGGCACGCGACGTGACGATTCTGCATTTGTCATATGGCGGTTGGCTCGCGGCAGTGACGACTCCACCACCGCACAAGAATATCGAATTGCGCCGCCGTCAGTTTCAGGTTGCCGAGAATCCCAGGCTCTGTTTGTATCTGGCCCGATTGTTTGTATCGGGAAAGATTCAGAATTCGCGCACGCTGCTGCGAAGAAATGCGCGGGAATTGCAGGACAATGTCATCCACCGCCTGGCTGATCATCGCCGGAAAGCGGAACGCGCCGAGGGACTCAGCCAGTTGCTGGGGATGGAAGGCATGGCGGCCCGGGACTACTTTGCTAACTTTGCCCGGATGCTCAAAACCAACAGCGACGCTTTGACCAGATTCGATTTTGAAACACGCAACCGCCGGCCACCGCGCGATCCCGTCAACGCCTTACTCTCCTTTCTCTACTCGATGTTGGCCAAAGATATGATGGTGACGCTGGTGCGTATAGGGTTTGATCCGTACCTGGGGTTCTATCACCAGCCGCGCTATGGCCGGCCCGCCCTGGCGCTTGATTTGATCGAGGAGTTTCGTCCGCTGATTGCTGACTCGGTCGCTATCGGAGTGATGAATAACGGGGAAGTGCGACCGTCGGACTTCATTACCCGGGGCGGCTCCGTGGCTTTGAAGGCGGATGGCCGCAAGCGCCTGCTTGAGGCTTACGAGCGAAGGCTCGATACAGAAGTGATGCATCCCCGTTTTGGCTATTCGGTAAGTTATCGTCGAATCTTCGAGATCCAGGCCAGGTTGCTGGCGCGCTTTCTGTCAGGGGAGATACCGGGATACGAACCGTTCTGCACGAGATGATGTAAGCCCATCGGTCTTCTTAAAGACGTCAGGAATCTATGCGAACACGCTACATTGTCAGCTATGACATCTGTCATAAGAAGCGACTACGACTGGTGCATAAGACCATGCTCGGTTATGGAGAACCCTTGCAGTACTCGGTATTTTGCTGCGACCTTTCGCCTTCAGGCCGTATCATGCTGATCGCCGACGTGAACGAGATCATCGACCATCGCGAGGATCAAGTCATGCTGATCGATATTGGACCCGCAGATGGACGGGGCAGCCAAAGCATCGAAACCGTCGGAAAGGCCATGAAGAAAGAAAGGCTCGAGCGCCGAGCGGTGATCGCGTAAGATTGAGGGCACTCAGCAGGTTGGTACGGTGGAGCTTGTTTGCAGGTCGGTGCGAGAGGTCAACCGATGAGTCTAGGTCCGCGGATCGCTCGAAAGTGGTATTCCCGTAGTAAAAGATGGTTTTGGTGGGAAATGGCAAAGTGAATACGAAAGATTGCGCCCCAAGAAAGGAACCGCTCGCTAAACTGTTTGTAAATGGCTTGAGGTTTAAGGTTAGTATCGGTGCTGTTTCCACGCGCGAGAGCGCGTGGCCCAATTGAAGCTAGTTGGGGGCGTTGGGATAGCCGTGCTCTTGCTCTTGTTTCCACGCGCGAGAGCGCGTGGCCCAATTGAAGCCTGCTATTGCGGCGCGACGATTGAAGACGGGGCCCGGTTTCCACGCGCGAGAGCGCGTGGCCCAATTGAAGCTCTTTGAAGGTCTCCCCATGCAGACGCAAGCTACGCTGTTTCCACGCGCGAGAGCGCGTGGCCCAATTGAAGCCAGTGATCCTGATGTTCTGTGCGGCCATCTCTGCGGTTTCCACGCGCGAGAGCGCGTGGCCCAATTGAAGCGTAATGAACAATGGCTCTTTCACCGGCTCAACTTGTGGGTTTCCACGCGCGAGAGCGCGTGGCCCAATTGAAGCCGGTTTTCTTCCCACAGATCCAAGTCCTCAGAAATCCGTTTCCACGCG
>DATKIS010000918.1:0-4630 GCA_035543975.1 Pyrinomonadaceae bacterium | reverse complement strand
AACCCGTTTCCCCGGGTTGCCAAAAGCGCAACCCGGGGCTGGAATTAGCCAACGCTTTCAGCGTAATTCAAAACATTCCATGGTTCTCGCGATTTGTCTCTCTAGTCTCTGGTTCGACGAGTTTTGCAAGTGGCTCTTTAGTTTGTCGTGCTCTAACGCAACCGGAAACTCTGAACGCGTGTCTCAACTCTTTGGAGTGCGGCGGCGTGACGCCCCTTTTTCCCAACAGACCAGGCCGCGCTTTCGATGACCAGGAAGCGTTTGGCGACCGCGAGCGGCGTCAAGCCGCCGGATACCAAAGCGGTGTCAAGCCGCCGCACTCCATATGAGGCGGCCAGTACACAATCGTTTCGTATAAGATAACCGGCAATAGAGGAGTCTAAGTTGATGAGGTCTTCGGCCGTGTACCTAAGGGCGAGTCTGGTGGCACTGGCGTTGACGTGCCTGCCATCCCCTGCCTGGGCGCAGGGCACTTCAGAGGACCGCGAGCAGCGGGAAATTCAATTAAGGGAACAACAGCGCCGCCGTGAGCTCGAAAATACCCGGCGGGCGATGTCCCAACCGTTGCCGGCGCGACGAGAGACTGGCCGAACACTGGCATTGCCTCCCAAGCGTAAGATGACGGAGGAGCACAAGCTTCGCCTATATCCTTCAGCAGATGAGAGGGAGAGATTTGCCGCTTTTCTTCGCCAGCCTCGCTCGGGGTTGGTCCGCCTGATTCAATCAGGTGACTGCGAGGATGATCCGCGGGTGTTGCAGGTGGGTTCGTGCCGTGATGCAATCCCGCCAGTGCCTGGCGGTGGAACCTTTTATTCGTTCACTCGGTCCCGGCATGAGTTGCGACGGCTATCAGACATCTGGTTAGAGGGTGACGTGTTTCGAGTGGGTTTCGCCGGAAGCGTGCTCGGGGTAATGACCATGCTGGGTGACGTACCGCTGGAAGGTCTTAGTCCTGAAAGTTCGGGAGTTAATTATCTGTTAAGGCTGATGCCGCCGGTTTCGCTGGCTGAGGCACGAAATCAGTACCGGCGAAACATTAGCGGGTTTAGAGTTTCGGGTCACCGATATGGGGTAACCGCGCCGGTGCGTATGGGCGCCACCTACGTGCTGCGCTCAACTACTTATAAGTTTGGCGATGAACTTGATAGGCATCGTAAGCTGGAGGACGTCCTGGTAACTTTTAGAGTGGTTGGGATCACGGCCGCTGGAAGCGTGACTCTACTCTGGAAAGAGATCAGGAGGCAGAAGACGCCGAAGATTAAGACCAGGGACTGATTCAAGACGATCCACGAAATGACCCGAAACTTTGTTAGCGATATTTCGCGAATCTTCGTGGATCGTTTCGTTGGCTGTCTCAGGCGTCCAATAGGGTCACCCGTGATGTGTCCGACCGCCCGCTGTAAGCTTGGAGGCTGGAAATGCCATTTAGACCTGGGAAGGCGCTGGCCTATGCCATCCTGATCTGGCTGACTGGGTTCATCTGGGGCAGTATTGTTTTTATGACGCCAGCGCTTAAGAGGGTTCGGCCCATTCCTTACATCTCCAGTAATCCGGCCATTAGTTTTCCGCTGCTAATCTTGTGGCCGTTGCTTGTTTATTACCTGGCGCGCAGATTTCTGAACAGAGCCGCAGAGAAACCGTCACAGGGAGCTAAGCTCGGCCTGATATTTTGGCTGACTAATTTTCTTCTGGATCTGGTGGTGTTGGTCGTTTTGCTCAAGTCCGGAGCCGGCTACTTTGGCTCGCTCACCGTCTGGATCGCATACGGAGTGTTGCTGATAGTCCCGTGGCTGACCGGCAGATCGTTAGAGAAGGCAGAATAACTGGTTCCGCGGCGCGCGCGCGCGAGCTAACCCGACTGAGGGCTGTTCATTAAATCAGACTACGTTTCAAACACTGGAGGGATTATGGCGGAGGCTAAGCAAGACAATGACGCCGAGGGGCAAGACCTTGAAGCAGAGATAGACGACACTCTCGAAGATTCATTCCCGGCAAGCGATCCGCCATCCTGGACATTGGGCACTGACCATGTGGTTGAGTCAGTCGACGGTGAGCGTGAAACTAATGAGCCAGACTAGTCGGTTTGACTTCGCCACAGAGAGCCTTTCGATCCACGAAGTAACCCGAGAGGGGGTTCGCTCACATTCGGGCGATGGGACTAACACGTAGGATGCCGTTGAGATCTTCCATCATTGCGTTTTTCACAGTGGCCATTATGGTGGCTGCTGCGGCCGCGTTCATTAACACCAAACGTTCAGCACCCAGCTTTGCAGGTTCATCGGTCGGGCAAACCGGACAAACCGCACCCCGGACAAAAGCCGAGATCGATTCACTGCTCACCGAAAGACTGAGGACGCTTTCGAGTCGAGCTGGTGGCATCGTGGGCGTGGCGGTCATTCACGTCGAGACGGGGAGGGCGATATCCATCGAGGGAACAAGACCATTGCCACTCTTTAGCGTCTTCAAGTTGCCGCTGGCCATCGCTGTGCTAAAGGAGGTTGAGGGAAAGCGCCTGCTGCTTGAGAAGAAAATATTGATCACGCCCGCGGACGTGGCCCCGGGTTCGCAGTTCAATCTTGACCTGTGGCGCAAGTCGGTGGAGCGAAGGGTGCAAGAGTTGCTAGAAGTATCCATTGTGAGAAGTGACAATACCTCTTCCGATAAACTGCTGGGACTCATCGGAGGTCCAGCGGTCGTGACTCAGTGGATGCGGCAAATGGGGTTCGCGACCATCGATATCCACACTTCGACTCGGGCGGCTGCGGCGAATCGCTCAAACCCGAATACCGGCTCGGCCGACGACCTGGCACGGCTTCTGGTCCGACTTCAGAAAGGGGAAATGCTGCTGCCGGCAAACGGCGAAATGCTCCTGGACTTGATGAGGCGTGCGAAGACCGGTGAAAAACGCCTGCGCGGCAATCTTCCGCCGGGCACTCCGGTGGCTGAGAAGACGGGCACCGGCGAAGCAGGATCAAACACGAACGACGTGGGGCTCATCACGCTCCCGGATGGTAAGGGTCATCTGGCGGTGGCCGTGCTTATCAGTGGATCGAAGTTGCCGGCTCCGGCGCAGGAGATGGTCATTGCCGAACTCGCTCGGGCGGCCTATGACGCGCACCTGGCGCCGGTTGCAGGTGATGCACGATGATGCCCTGTGACCAGCGCGTAACAGATATTTGATAACCTTGCTCTATCGTTCACCTCGTTTTCGGCTATTCTATTACGGTTCTGGAGGGGTCTAAATGAAGTTAATCTTGGCTTTCATCGCGGCCATAGTGCTGCTCTCGAGTGTTCCAGACATCACCCGCAGTCAGCCCCAGAAGAGCAGGTCGGCTGCTGCCGCCAGAAAAAGAAAACTGATCAAGCGAGGTACCAAGAAAGTGGTTGAGCCTAAGCCTTCGCCCATAGGGACTACCCCATCAGGACTTATTTACGTGATCACCCGCCACGGTGAAGGGCGTCAGCCCAAGCCGGGCGACACAGTATCGGTTCACTATACCGGCCTGTTAACCAACGGCGTGAAATTCGATAGCTCGCTCGACCGGGGGAATCCGATCTCGTTTGAGTTAGGAGTTGGTCGCGTCATCAAGGGTTGGGATGAAGGAATTGCAAAACTCCATGTGGGAGATCAGGCGACCCTGGTGATACCGTCGTCTCTGGGCTATGGGGCAAAAGGGATTGGACCAATTCCTCCAGACGCTACGTTGGTCTTTATCGTGGAATTGGTTGCCATTCAGGAGAAGGTCCAACCAAATTAATACTCGTGGCGGTAGGTTGTCTTGATTGCCCGGCGACTGTGGCGTCCAGCCGCCGCTGACCAAAGCGCCGTCGAACCGGCGCACTCCAAGGGGTTGTCCACCACACCCGCGCCTGCTTTCAGTGCGCCATAGACGACTCAGACCGATGGTCGAAGCGCTATGCCGAAAATCGAGACTGCACGATTGCGTTGTCGAAAAATCAACGTGCAAGACCTTGACGCGTTGACCTTGCTGGTCAGCGATCCCGACGTCATGAAGTATCTGGGCGTCGAAGCTGGGACGCTGATGACGAGGGATGAGACCGAAGTTGCCTTAGCGGGGATGATAGAGTTTTGGGCGGAACATGGATTTGGACGCTGGGCGGTATTGGATAAAGCGCACGGCAGGTTGATTGGCTTGTGCGGATTCAGGCTCCTGGAAGATACGCCTGAACTATTCTACCTGTTTGACAAAGTAAGCTGGGGCAAAGGCCTGGCCACCGAAGCTGCTACTGCCTGCCTGAGGTTCGCATTTGAAGAGCTGGGTTTCCAGCGGATCGTGGCCGTCACGCGACATTCCCATACAGCTTCCATCAGAGTGATGACCAAAATCGGAATGCGTTATGAAAAAGAAGTCATGCATTCGGGGGTCAACGCGGTTTGCTATGTGGCCACGCCGAGTGAATATCAGCCGGGCGATGCGCCTTACAAGTTAGGCCGAGAATAAAGTCTTGAACCGGCACGGCCGCGCAGCTTAACCCTTCAGAGTTATGAATCTCACTTTAGGGACACCACACTAGTTTGATCATACTTGAAACAGAACGACTCATACTCCGCAAGCTGTGCTCCGACGATGCGGACTTTATTCTTGAGCTTCTCAACCAGCCGTCGTTT